>QJVU01000123.1 GCA_003235605.1 Planctomycetota bacterium
CGGGCAGGAGCTGCTGCAGATCCTGGCGCGGCATCCCACGCAGACCCTGGCCGCTGCGATGAGCGCCCGCACAGGGCACATCCCGCCCCCGCCGCCGCTGCCAGTGGATGTCTCCGTCGAGCCTCTGGACCTGGAGCGGCTCGACGACGTGGATGGTGTCTTCCTCTGCACGCCGCACGGAGCCGCCGCTCCCCTGGCGCAGGCGGCGATCCGGAAGGGCCTCAAGGTGGTGGACCTGTCCGCAGACTTCCGGTTCAGGGACAAGGAGGTCTACCGCGAGACCTATGGACGGGAGCACCCGGCCCCGGAGCTCCTGGGGCAACGGGTCTACGGCCTCACCGAGCACCACCGTGCCGAGATCCGCGGCGCCCAGTTGGTGGCCAACCCGGGCTGCTACCCCACCTGCGTCCTGCTCGCGCTCCAGCCGCTCCTGCAGAACGGTCTGGTGGCTCCCGGCAGCACCGTCGTTGCCGACTGCAAGAGCGGAGTCTCCGGCGCCGGCAGGCAGCCCAGTGACCGCAACGTCTACGGCGCGGTGGCTGAGAACTTCCTGGCCTACGGCGTCGGCGACCACCGGCATGGGCCCGAGATCCGCCAGCAGGCGGGCATCGAGGAGATCCTGTTCGTGCCGCACCTGCTGCCCATGTTCCGGGGAATGTTGGCCACGATCTATGTCTGCCTGGCGCCCGGGAGCAGCACCGAGGACGCTCGTTCCTGTCTGGCGGAGGCCTACACCGGCGAACCTTTCGTGCGCGTCTACGACCGCGGCCAGCCGGAGGTGAACCGCGTCCAGCACACCAACTACTGCGACCTCGCGGTGGCCGCCGCCGGCGTCGACCGGCAGGTGGTGGTCACCGCTGCCATCGACAACCTGGGCAAGGGAGCCGCCGGGCAGGCGGTGCAGAACATGAACCTGATGCTGGGACTGGACGAGGAGGCCGGACTCTCTTGAGGCTGTTGGTGAAGATCGGCGGCGCGCAGCTGGCGCAAGCAAGGGCCCGGTTGGAGCTGGCACATGCGGTGGCGGCCGCCCGCGCCGCCGGCCACGAGCTGTTGGTGGTACACGGCGGAGGAGACCAGATCCGTGACGCGAGCAGCCGCCTCGGCATCCAGCAGAGCTACCACGAGGGCCTGCGCGTCACCGACGGAGAGACTGCCGATGTCGTCCTACAGGTGCTGGGCGGTCAGGTGAACCGCACCCTGGTCGCCGCCCTGGAACAGGCGGGGCTGCGGGCCCTCGGCCTGACCGGCGCCGACGGGGGCACGTTCTGGGCCAGGAAACACTGCCCCCAGGGCGCCGACCTGGGCTATGTGGGGACCATACATCGGGTCGACACCGCCCTCGTCCAGGCGCTGCTGGAGATCTCCGTGGTACCGGTCCTGGCCACGGTGGCTCCCCTTGCACCCGAGCTCCCGGGAGATCGGGAGCACTTCTACAACATCAACGCTGACCACGCCTGCGGACCCCTGGCTCGGGCCTTCGGCGTCGACGCAGTGCTGTTCCTCACCAACGTCCCAGGAGTCGTGGACCGGGGCGGCCACCTGTTCCAGGAGCTCGGCACCGCGAAGTGTGGCTCGCTGGTGGCAGATGGTGTGATCGCCACCGGCATGATCCCGAAGGTGGAGGCAGCCCTCGAGGCGGCCACGGAACATGGTTGCGGCCTGGTGAAGATCGCCCCCGCCCAGGGGGAGAACGCCGTCCTCCATGCACTGGCTCCCGGAGTGGGCACGATGTTCCTGGCAGGGCAGTGCGATGAGTGACCAAGACCTGCAACTCCACGAGGTACCGGTCTACCGCAGAACCCAGGACGTGTTCGTGGCCGGGAACGGCGCGCTGCTCCGGGACCGGAACGGGCGCGAGTACCTCGACTTCCTGGGTGGTTTGGGGGTCTCGGCCCTGGGCCACAACCACCCGCGGGTGGTGAACGCCCTGCGCGAGCAGGCCGGGGAGCTCCTGCAGATCAGCAACCTGCTGCGGCACCCCTACACGGAGCCGTTGGCGGAGCGCGTCGCCCGTCTCTGCGGCATGGCGGCGGTGTGGTTCTGCAACAGTGGCGCCGAGGCGGTGGAGGCCGCCCTGAAGATCGCCCGCAGACACCACCACAACACGGCCACGAACCGCACCGGCTTCCTCGCCATGGAGCAGAGCTTTCACGGGCGCACCCTGGGAGCGCTGTCAGTCACCCACACAAGACGTTACCGGACGCCGTTCGAGCCGTTGGTTCCGGGCGTGCACTTCGTACCCCCCGGGGATGCCGATGCCCTGGCCCGCGCCCTGCACCGGCACCAGCCGGCAGCGGTGATCCTGGAGCCGATCCAGGGCGAGAGTGGTCTCTTCACGATGCCCGCGGCTTTCCTGCAGGCCTGCCGGGAGCTGTGCACCGAGACCGGAGCCCTGTTGATCCATGACGAGATCCAATGTGGCGCCGGCCGCACCGGCACCTTCCTCTACGCCGAGCAGGCCGGAGTCCAGCCCGACATCGTGGTGCTGGCCAAGGCCATCGGCGGCGGCGTCCCCCTGGGCCTCACGGTGATGTCGAAGGCGCTTTCCACCGCGCTGGAACCCGGTGACCACGGCTCCACGTTTGCCGGCGGTCCCCTGGCCTGCAGGGCGGCGCTGGCATTCCTGGAGGAGTTGGAGAACGGACTGCTCGACGCAGTGCGGACGAAGGGTGAGTTCCTCGCAGTCGGCCTCGCCGAGCTCACCCGGGATTTCGACGTCGTCCTGGAACACCGGGGCCGCGGCCTGATGCAAGGCTTGCGCCTGGCCACGGATCCCGCACCTCTCCAACGATGGCTCTATGCCCAGGGCCTGATCGTCACCATTGCCGGCAATGACGTCCTGCGCCTGCTGCCGCCCTATGTCGTCACCGAGGCACAGATTGCCCAGGCCCTGGCTCTGATCCGCCAAGGGCTCGCACACGTTTCCTTCCTGAAGGTCCCCTCATGAGCACCGACTCCATCTTCCAGCCTCTCCAACACAAGGACCTGCTCACTGTCGCCACCCTCTCTGGGGAGGACATCCGCAGGATCTACCGCACCGCCAAGGAGCTCAAGGCCCGGCGTGCCGACCACACCGATCTCATGAAGGGCAAACGTGTGGCGATGATCTTCGAGAAAGACAGCCTGCGAACCCGGTTCACCTTCGAGGTGGGCGTCCAGGACCTTGGCGGCACGGCCGTTTTCATGGACCACCGGGATGCGAGGCTGGGGTCGAGAGAGTCCATCAAGGACATGGCTCGCAACCTGGAGCGCTGGGTACACGTGATCGTGGCAAGGACTTACAAGCACCGGGCAGCGGTGGAACTGGCTGCCAACTGCGACATCCCGGTGATCAACGGCCTGTCCGACTTCCTGCATCCATGCCAGGCGCTGACCGACCTGTTCACCCTGACCGAGAAGTGGGGTGACGTGCGCGGCAAGCGCCTGTGCTACGTCGGCGACGGCAACAACACCTGCCACTCGCTCATATACGCCACTGCCAAGCTGGGCGCCCACATTGCCATCTGCTCTCCGGAGGGCTACGAGCCCAACGCCAAGGTGGTGAACGAAGCGATGCTCATGGCTCGGGACACCGGTAGCGAGATCACCATCCTCAACGACCCCGACGAGGGGAGCGAAGGCGCAGACCTGATCTACACCGATGTCTGGGCCAGCATGGGGCAGGAAGACGAGAGGGAGGAGCGCGCCGCGATCTTCCACGACTACCAGGTGGACGAGACGATGATGGCTCGCGCCGCCGAGGGCGCATACTTCCTGCACTGTCTGCCGGCCCACCGCGGCCATGAAGTGACCACGGCTGTCATGGATGGGGAGCGCTCCATCGTCTATGACAACGCCGAGAACCGCCTGCACGTGCAGAAGGCAATCATGGTCCTGTTGTCCCCCAACTACGCACGCTCATGACTAACAAGAACAAGGTGGTTCTCGCCTACTCGGGCGGCCTCGATACCTCGATCATCATTCCCTGGCTGCGGGAGAACCACGGCCTCGAGGTGCACTGTTTCGCCGGCGACGTCGGCCAGGGAAACGACGAGCTCTCGGGCCTCGAAGAGAAGGCCATCAAGACCGGTGCCGCCTCCTGCCGTGTGGCCGACCTGCGCCGGGAGTTCCTCGAGGACTACGTCTGGCCCTGCCTGCGGGCAATGACCGTCTACGAGGGCCGCTACCTCCTGGGCACCAGCATGGCGCGACCGATCCTGGCCAAGGCCCAGGTGGACTACGCCAAGGAGATCGGTGCTACCTTCCTGGCGCACGGCTGCACCGGCAAGGGAAACGACCAGGTCCGCTTCGAGCTGGCCTACATGGCCCTGGCCCCGGAGATGAAGGTCATCGCGCCCTGGCGAAGCTGGGACATCAAGAGCCGGGAAGACGCCCTGGACTATGCGCGCCAGCATGGCATCCCGGTCGCCGCCACCAAGGAGAAGATCTACTCGCGGGATCGCAACCTCTGGCACATCAGCCACGAAGGCGGCGAGCTGGAGGACCCGGGCGCATCGCCCCCCGAGGACGTGTGGATGTTGACGATGGCGCCGCAGCAGGCGCCTGCGGAGGCCGAGCTCGTCACGTTGGGCTTTCAGGAGGGCGTCCCGGTCACGATCAACGGCGACTCCGCTCCGGCGGAGAACCTGGTGCAAGCACTCAACGAGCTGGGCGGCAACCACGGCGTCGGTCGGGTGGACATCACCGAGAACCGTCTGATCGGCATGAAGTCCAGGGGGGTCTACGAGACCCCCGGGGGAACGATCCTGCTGGAGGCCCTGCGCTCCCTCCGAGCCCTGACCGTGGAGCGCGACACCATGCGCATGGCCGAGAAGCTGATGCTGGACTACGCCGACCTGGTCTACACCGGTCGCTGGTTCCACCCCCTGCGGGAGGCGCTCGATGCCTTCTTCCGCAGAGTGACCCGCCACGTGACCGGTGAGGTGCAGGTCAAGCTCTATCGAGGTCAAGCCACCTCCGTCGCGAGCGTCAGCCAATACTCGCTCTACGCCGAGGACCTGGCCACGTTCGGGGAGAGCACCAGCTTCGAGCCTGCCGACAGCCAGGGCTTCGTCCAGCTCTACGGCCTGCCGGGCATGGTGGCCGCGAAGGTCCAGGGAGCGTGAGCCATGAGCAGCGACCCCGGCAACAAGATGTGGGGAGGACGGTTCGCGGGCGAGCTCGATCCGTTCTTCGCGATGTTCAACCAGAGCCTGGGCTTCGACGTCCGGCTCGCTCCCCACGACATTGCCGTCAACCGGACCTGGGCGAGCGCCCTGGGGAAGGCCAGGGTCCTCTCCCCCAGCGACGTGCAGGTGATCCAGGAGTCGCTGGACTGCATCCGTGAAGAGTGGGGGCGCAGGGGTGCTGCAGCTTTTGCAGATCACGCCGCCGCCGAGGACATCCACACCCTCATGGAGGCACTGCTTTCGGACCGCGTCGGTGACCTGGCTAGAAGGCTCCACACCGGCCGCTCCCGCAACGACCAGGTGGCCACCGACCTGAAGCTCTACCTGCGGGATGCCGGCAATGGGATTCGCGAGGGGATCACCGAGCTGATGCGGGCCCTTGCCCAGGTGGCCACCGACCACGCGGCCACGCCGATCCCCGGCTACACCCACCTGCAGCGCGCTCAGCCGATCACCGTCGGCCACCATGCCCTCGCGTACGTGGAGATGTTCAGCCGCGACCGCGGTCGCCTGGAGAACGCCCTGCAACGAATGGACACCTGCCCGCTGGGGAGCGGTGCCCTGGCAGGCACCGCCCTCGACATCGACCGGGAGGCCCTGGCCAGGGACCTGGACTTCCGTGGCGGCGCCACCCGCAACAGCCTGGACGCTGTCAGCGACCGGGACCACGCCTGTGAGCTGCTGTTCGCCCTCACCCTGGTCATGGTCCACCTGTCCCGTCTTGCCGAGGACTGCATCTTCTTCAGCACCAGCGAGGTGGGCATCCTCACCTTCGGGGATGCCGTCGCCACGGGCTCCAGCCTGATGCCCCAGAAGCGCAACCCTGATGCCATGGAGCTGATCCGGGGGAAGTGCGGTCGGGTCCTCGGAGCGCTGCACGGCCTGTTGGTGACCCTCAAGGCTCTGCCCCTCGCCTACAACAAGGACCTGCAGGAAGACAAGGAGGCGCTCTTCGATGCACTCGACACCACCTGGGCCTGCCTCAAGGTCGCGACCACCGCGGTCCGCGCGGCGCGGATCGACACCCGGCGTTGCCGGGACGAGGCGCAGTGGGGTTACCTGAACGCCACCGATCTGGCGGACCTGCTCGTGGCCAAGGGCGTGCCCTTCCGCGATGCGCACGAGCGCGTCGGGCGATGCGTGACCCGAGCAGCCGAACTGGGTTGCGAGCTGCAGGACCTCCCGGGGCACGTTCGCGCCGAGCTGCTGCCGGAGCTGGACGACGACCTCGGAGAACTGCTCGCGGTGGAGGCGGTCCTGGCGCGGCGCAACACCCTCGGGGGCACTGCTCCCGAACGTGTGCGGGCGGAGGCAACGTACTGGCAGCAGGAGCTCACCCAGTGAGCGCCAGCACCGTGCTCACGATCCGGCCGGCGCGGGTTGCCGATGCTGGCGCCATCCTCAGGCTCGTCAACGAGTTGGCGCTGCAGCAGATCCTGCTGCCTCGCTCGCCAGCCTCGGTGATCGAGAACATCCGCGATTTCCACGTTGCCGAGGTGGACGGCGGCTTCGCCGGCTGCGCCGCCTTGCACGTCGTGTGGTCGGATCTGGCCGAAGTCCGCTCCATCGCCATCGTGCCGGGCCGCCAGCGCAGCGGCATCGGCCGCGCCCTGATGGAGCACCTGGTCCTGGAGGCGGAGCAGATGGGCATTCCACGTCTCTTCGCCTTCACCTACGCCCAGGGCTTCTTCGGGAAGATGGGGTTCACGGTGGTTCCCCACGGTGATCTCCCCCACAAGGTGTTCAAGGACTGCCTGCACTGCCCGAAGTTCACCGCTTGCGACGAGATCGCCATGGAGCGGGTGCTGCGACTCCCCAACGGAGCCGAGGCCGACTCCTTCGGCATCCCGCTGACGACGATCCCACTCCCTCGCCGGGCCCAATGACCCTGCCCCCGGGTTTCTCGGCCTCGGGGGTGCATTGCGGCCTGCGGCCGACCGCCGCCCCCGACCTGGGCCTGCTGGTGGCCGACGCGGCCTGCCGGGCCACCGCCCTCTTCACCCGGAACCTCCTGGTTGGCGCCCACATCAAGGTCTGCCTGGATCACCTGCGCCGATCCCACAGCATGGTGCGGGCAGTGCTGGTGAACTCGGGAAACGCCAACTGTGCCACCGGAGCCGCGGGCGAAGAGGATGCCCGGACCTTGTGTCGCTCCCTGGCGGACATCCTCTCCTGTCCCGAGGAGCAGGTGCTGTGCATGAGCACCGGTGCCATCGGCGCGCGTCTCCCCGTGGCCAGGATCCGGGATGCGCTGCCGGGCCTCTGCGAGGGCTTGTCGCCAGACGGACTCGACGCCTTCGCCACCGCCATCCTGACCACCGACACCTGCACCAAGACGGCCACCGCGACCGCTCCCGCGGAGAACGGCGGGACCGTCACGGTCACCGGCATCGCCAAGGGATCGGGGATGATCCATCCCGACCTGGCGACGATGCTGGCGTTCCTGCTCACCGACGGCCGCGGCACCGGGAACCTCGGCGTGACCCTGCGCAGCCTTGCCGACGACAGCTTTCACTGCATGACCGTGGACGGCGACACCTCCCCCAACGACACGGTGCTGCTGTGGAGCACGGAACGGCACCGGGTGCGCCCGGTGCTCGATGCCCATGGCCTGGAGCAGGGCGATGCTTTCGACGATGTGCTGCTCCAGGTCGCCCGGGACCTC
>QJVU01000255.1 GCA_003235605.1 Planctomycetota bacterium
GAGCTCTGCCGGGAACACCAGGTACCCAACTTCCATTTCTCCACCAACGCCATCGCCATGAACAAGAGTATCATGCAGAAGATCCTCGACGTGGAGATGCCGTTGCTGACGATCTCGATCGACGGCGGGACCAGGGAGACCTTCGAGCGGATCCGACCACCGGCGAAGTGGGATACCCTGATGAGCCGCTTCGATCTGATCAACGAAATGAAGCGGGCCGCAGGGTCGCGCCTGCCGGTCCTGACGGCTACGGCCGTGCTGATGCGCTCCAACATCCGCGAGATGCCCCAGCTGATCCGCCTCATGCGCGAGAAGGGTGTCGACCACATGAACTTCGTCTACATGGCAGTCATGGGTGGTCTGGGCATCGAGGACGAGACCCTCTTCAACGATCCGGTGCTCTGCAACGAGATGCTCCAGCAGATGCGACAGACCGCCCACGAGGTTGGCATGCAGGTGCAAATCCCGATGCCGATTCCGGTGGGCATCCACAAGGCCGGCGAGACCGATGTCACCGACGCGGCCAGGAGTGAAGAAGGCGGCGGCCAGGCCCTGGTACCGGACACCGATGCGGAGCTGGCGGAGGGGTCGTTCGACGAGGCCGAGTACCTCAACAGCAAGAACCGGGAGTTCCTCCTCAAGGCCAAGGAGAAGCAACACCACAACCGGGCCTGCTACTTCCCCTGGTACTACATCCACGTCAATCCCGATGGGACCGTGTTCCCCTGCGGGGCTTGGTTCGAGTTCACCACCTTCGGCGACTTCAAGACCCAGAGCTTCCGGGAGATCTGGACCGGCAGGCCCTATCAAGAGCTCCGCAGCCAGATCTACAACATGCGGCTCCGCGACGTGTGCGCCAACTGCTCCGTGGCCAACATGGGCCGTCCCGATGTCGTGGCCTCGTTCAGCCACCGGGCGAAGGTGCGGCGCCAGCAACAGCAGCAGCAGCGATAGCAACGGCAGCAGCGACTACAACAGCGGCAACAAGAACCACCCCATGGCAAGAAGAGTGGCGCTCCGCTCTCTGCCGAGTAGGCTGAGGCCTGTCTAGGAATGCCCTCCCTCTTGCTCCAAGATCAGGTTGCCGTCGTCACCGGCGGCGGTTGGAACATCGGCCGCGCCGTCGCCCTGGGGTTCGCCCGGGCCGGGGCCAGGGTGGTGGTCGCTGCCCGCCGGGCGGCCCACCTCGAGGAGGTCGTGGGGACGATCCGCGCAGCGGGGGGAGAGGCCCTTGCAGTGCCCACGGACGTGACTCGCCTTGCAGAAGTCGAGAGGATGGTGAGCGCAGCGGTAGAGACCTTCGGCACCGTGGACATCCTTGCAGCTGCCGCCGGCGGCGGCGGCGCCTATGCTGCAATCGATGAGGTCGCTCCCCAGGATTGGTACGACGTCCACCTGAAGAACCTCCACGGCACCTTCCACGCGGCCCGCTGTGTGCTGCCGATCCTGCGCGCGAAGAACAGCGGGGTGATCCTCACGTTCTCCGGTGGCGGAGCCTACTTCCCGATGCTGGGCCACCACCTGACCGCATACGCAACGGCCAAGGCGGCCATCTGCCGTTTCACCGACCAGCTCCAGGCAGAGTTGCTGGACACTGGAATCCGTGTCAACTGCATCGAGCCCGGAATGGTGTGGAGCCCCGATCGGCTGCGAGAGGTGGAAGCCGAGGAAGCGCAGACCGGCACGCCGCACCCCGATCGGCACCTCAACCGCCCGCCAGAGGATGCTGCCGAGCTTGCCTTGTTCCTGGCTTCCGAGGCCGGATCCGGTATCCGAGGCAGGCTGCTGGCAGTCGGAGACCGCTGGTGGCGGAATCCCGACAGCGTGCAGGATGTCGAGGCGACCGTACATCTCTATCGCCTCCGGCGCATGGACGAAACGGCGCCCGATGCCTAGGGGTTTCTGCAGCGCATCGCAATTCATGTGTAGCGCAGGCATTGCGCCCGCTGTGCCGCCGGAGCTGCTTCATGAGTGTTTCAATCCGTGCAGCGACACATTGAATGCGCCGATCTCATGGTTAGCGTACCGCCCCAGATGACGACCAAGACGAAAACGCAGAGCCCCAACTCGGACACCGTCACCGACGGCATCCGCATCCAGGCCTCGGCGCAGTACCTGCCTGACGAGTCAGATCCGGATGCGCCGTTCTACCTGTTCGTCTACAGGATCGTGATCCGCAACGAGGGTCACCGACGGGCGAAGCTGCTATCGCGCCATTGGGTCATCAAGGATGCCAACAACGAGCGGCATGACGTGGAGGGGCCCGGCGTCGTCGGCGAGTTCCCCGACCTGGGACCCGGCGAGAGCTTCCAGTATGTGAGCAGCTGTCCTCTCAGGACGCACTGGGGCACGATGGAGGGCAGCTATCTGTTCGAGCGCGCGGACGGCGACCAGTTCAAGGTGAAGATCGGCAGGTTCTTCCTGGTGCCCAACACCGAGCCGATCTCCGCGCTCCAGAAGTAGCGGCCGGGCTGAAGGAACAACGATCTGGGCCCCGATTCTCCTCGCTGGGCTACTGCCTCTCCGGGAGCAGAAGCTCGATCGCGATGTCGTGTGTGCAGGCTTTCCGGTTTGGGCGAAAGCCCGGCTTCCGTTGGTAGCTGACGTCCTTGCTCACGATCTTGAGCTTTGTGACGGCCTTCTTCTTCACATCGTACGTGTAGTAGCCCAGGAGCTTCCCCGCGGACCTGAACATCGGCCGCGCGGTCTTGCGGCGACCGGCCTCAATGGCCGCGCGTGGTTCCAGTACGAACTCGCCATCCACGCGACCCTCGATCAGGGCGGCTTGCCCGGCTACCACCGCGTCCATGGTTGCGCCGATCTTGCACGAGACGGAGCTATCTTCCAGTGCGATCCAGACGCCCCCGCGCGGGACCATCGCCTTGGCGATCTTCAGGCACAGCGCCTTGTCGAGCCAGAGCTGCTCCCCTTCTGGACCGAACACCTTGGCAAGTGCCTGGAGGTCCTGCTCATCCAGCCGGACGATCTCCGCGCCCACCAGCGAGTCGTAATAGGAGTGCGAGCTGCGCGACCAGATCCTCAGGACCGGCTGACTGGCTTTGTCTCCGGGCTCGACCAGAGGCTGTTTCTCCACATCGGCGACCTCCGAGGCCTTGCCGTCCAGGATCTCCTGCCAGTCCTTGGGGCGTCTGCCGTTCAGCTTCTTCAACGTGCGCTCGGCAGCCCGGAAGAACATCTTGATCGATCCATTCTTGTGCTCCCTGCCGGCCTTCACGTACTGGTTGGTCTCGGGTCGATCCTCTGGCTGCATCGACTCCCCCCGCAGGTATCCGCTACTCCAGTCCCGCGTGTAGAGGGCAGAGTAGAACTCACAGAGAGTGCCGTTGGGCAGCAACATCCCTTCACGCACACCGCCGTGGAGCGAACCACGGTTTTCGGCCTGCAGCTGTTCGTGGTAGTTCTCCACCAGCGGGACATCTTCCTTGGGGAGCAACTCCTTGGTGCAGAGCTCGGTCACGACCACCGGGATGAAGTACTTCTTCAGGATTGCGACGGTGCGGGCATCGGAGAGCGACCCGGCTCTCACGGCGACGGAGCCTGCTCAACAGTTGCCGGTCTCCCAGATGCCATCCGCGCAGAACATGTAGACAGGCTTGTTGGCCTTCTGGGCCTCCGCCAGGGCCGCTTTCAGGGAGGCGCGCCAAGGGATCAGCCTCCACTGAGACTCCCGGCGGGTGGCACGGATGGCCGCGAACTCCTTGTCGACGAGGATGCGGCAGTTCTGGGCGGGGACCGTGGCCCCAAGACAGCAGAGCAGGAGGACGAGACGACAAATGCCGGTCATGATCGACGGATTGTCCCCACCTACTGCTGGGAGAGCGGCGGTGTTGGCAAAAAAGCCTAGGGCGAGCTCAGGGTCTGCAATACCTGCCTCGTGTCGTCCGTGACCAGCCGCGTACCGTCGTAGAGATGCAGCCTGGGCAGGCGGCGGATATGGAACTGCTTGGAGACCTCCGACTGCCAGCTGGCCACGTCGATCTTGCGCAGGCGGACGGTGCCCAGCTTCCGGATGAGGGCCTCCAACTGAGGCCCCAGCTGAACGCAGCCGGGTCACCAGTCGGCGCCGAACTCCAGCACGGTCCAGGTGCCGGGGACCAGGTGGTCCTCGAGGTTCACGGTCTCCCCATGGGAGATCGTGGCCACGAGCGTCTCCGGGTCGAGCTTGTCGGTGGGTAGCTTGATCCCGGCATTGGAGCAGGCTGCGGGCAGCAGGGCGAGGGGCACCAGGAGGAGAAGCTTCGATCTGGACATGGGACAGCTATCGGCAGCGGGCACCGTCGACCTTCTCAGGGTTGCTCAGGGTTGCTCAGGGTTGATCAGGGTTGGCTGTTTGGCACCTGCCTCAGGATCAGCAGGCGGATCTCGGTCATGTCCGCCATGGCAAAACGGATTCCTTCGCGACCCAGGCCAGAGTCCTTCACGCCCCCATAGGGCATGTGGTCCACGCGCCAGGAGGGCACGTCCCCGATCACGACGCCACCGACCTGCAACTCGTCCCAGGCCCTGTGGGCCTTGTAGATGTCCCGGGTGAAAATCCCTGCCTGCAGGCCGAATGCGGAATCGTTCACCTCCTGCAGGGCATCGTCGAAGTCGCTGAAGCTCGACAGCACCGCCACCGGGCCGAACGCCTCCTTGCAGACTACCTCTTGGTCCTTGGGCACGTCCTCCAGGAGCGTTGCCTCGAGCATCGCGCCGTCGCGGTTGCCGCCACACAGGATCCTGGCACCAGCCTTGCGTGCCCCCTCGATCCAGCCATGCAGGCGCGCGGCCTCCTTCTCCGAGATCATCGGGCCCAGGAACACGCTCTCGTCCCTGGGGTTCCCGAGCTTCAGCTCCTTGGTCGCGGCTACCAGCTTCTGCCGGAAGATGTCATAGATGTCCTCGTGGACCAGGACCCGCTGCACGCCGATGCAGCTCTGGCCAGACTGGTAGAACGCTCCGAACACGATGCGTTCCGCCGCGTCGTCCAGGTTGGCGTCATGATCCACTACGCAGGCAGCGTTGCCCCCCAGCTCCAGGACCACCTTCTTCTTGCCGGCCTTGGCCTTGAGCGCCCAGCCCACGGCCGGCGAGCCGGTGAAGCTCAAGAGCTTCAGACGTTCGTCCACCGTGAACAGGTCGGCGCCTTCCCGGTGGGCCGGCAGTATCGAGAAGGCACCCCTGGGCAGGTCGGTCTCCGCGAGGATCTCGCCGAGGATCAGTGCTCCGATCGGCGTCAGGCTGGCAGGCTTCAGGATGAACGGGCAGCCCACCGCCAGGGCCGGGGCAACCTTGTGGGCCACGAGATTGAGGGGGAAGTTGAACGGCGCGATGAAGGAGCAGGCGCCGATGGGGACCCGCTTCCACATGCCCGAGTAGCCCCTTGCTCGTGGTGAGATGTCCATGGGCAGCACCTCCCCGAGCTGGCGGACCGACTCCTCGGCGGCGACACGGAAGGTGTCGATGAGGCGGGTGACCTCGCCGCGACTGTCCTTGATGGGCTTGCCGGCCTCGACGCAGAGTGCCTGGGAGAGCTCCTCGTGCCGCTCCTGGAATCGCTGCATGCAGTGGTTCAGGACCTGTTGGCGCTGGTAGCCGGGGAGCCGGCGCATGGGTTCCTCGGCGTCGACCGCAGCGGCGATGGCTGCGTCGATGGCGCTGGGGTCCGCCAACGCTACCCGGGTGGCGAGATCGCCCGTGTACTTGTCATGGACCTCGAGGTCTTGGTTGGCCGCAACCGGCTCGTTGGCCAGGTAGTAGGGATAGACGGGTTCTAGCTTCACCATGGTTCAGAGCGAGACGGTGACGTCTCCCAGGCGCTTGCTGAGGAGTTGGTTCTCCCGGTAGTCGATCGGCAGGCTCAAGAGCACCGGGCGATCGGCGGCAAAGGCCTCCCGGAGTGCAGGCTTCAGATCCGTGGAGTCCTCCACCCGAATGCCCCGGACATCGAATGCGTCTGCCAGCTTCAGGAAGTCCGGATTCTGGAAGGACAGGTCCGTGTGGCGGCCGAACTCGGTCTCCTGCTTCCAGGCGATGAGACCGTATTCCTTGTCCTCCCACACCATCACCACGATGTTGGTGCCAAGGCGTCTGGCGGTCTCCAGGTCCTGGAGGTTCATGAGGAAGCCGGCATCCCCGCAGATCGCCAGGACATTCCGCTCCGGGAAGAGCAGCTTGGCGGCGATGGCGCCGGGCATGGCGAAACCCATGGAGCAGAAGCCGTTGGGGATCAACACGGTGTTGGGTTCATCGGCCTGGTAGTAGCGGGCGACCCACATCTTGTGGGCGCCCACGTCGCTGAGCACGATGTCGTCCGGGCCGAGGACATCGCGCACGTCCCACAACACCTTCTGTGGACGGATCGAGCCCTTGGTGTCATCGTCCCGGTGGTGGGCGAAGTCCGCCAGCATGGTCTCACGGACCTGGTGCTGGTGGGGCAGGTCGAACCTCAGCGGATCCTTCCTGAGGCGCTCGTTGAGCATCCAAAGGGCATGAGCAAGGTCGCCGACGACCTCCACCTCGACCCGGTAATTCTCGTCCACCTCTGCCGGCAGGAAGTCCAGGTGAATGACCTTCTTGTGGTCTGACTGCTGCTGGGTGCAGTGCTCGGCCGTGTTCCAGAGGCGAGGGTGGTATTCCACCAGGTCGTAGCCCAGGGTGACGACGACGTCGGCCTTGTCCATGGCATGGACGGCGTGATCCTTGGACTGCAGCCCGACGGTGAACAGGCATCGAGGGTCGCTGCGCGGCAGAGCGCCCTTGCCCATGAAGGTGTTCACCACGCCAATCCCGGTCTGCTCGGCGAAGATCCGCAGCTGCTTGCTGGCGCGTTTGCGGACCGCGCCGTTGCCCGCCAGGACAATCGGGTTCCTCGCCTTCCTCAGCACGGCGATGGCCTCGTCGACGATCCGGTCGTCCGGCACTGGCCGGCGCAGGCGCTGGGGTGGGATCGGCCTGGTGCCCGCCTCGAGCCTGGCGATGTCCTCCGCCAGCTCGATGTGCACTGCGCCGGGTTTCTCGATGGTCGCCACCTTGAACGCCTTGCGTACTACTTCGGGGATGTTGTCCGGGTGGATGATCGGCGTTGCCCACTTGGTGATGGGCTCGAACATCGCCACTACGTCCATGGCCTGATGGCTCTCCTTGTGCTGACGCTTGCTGTCGGCCTGGCCGGTGATGCAAACCAGCGGGGCGCGGTCCATGTTGGCGTCGGCAACGCCGGTGACCAGGTTGGTGGCGCCCGGGCCCAGGGTGCCCAGGCACACCGCGGCACGGCCGGTCAGCCGGCCATAGGCGTCGGCCATGAAGGCGGCGGCCTGCTCGTGGCGGCACAGGACGAAGCGGATCCGGTCCGACTTCTCCAGCGACATCATGAAGTGGGCGTTCTCCTCGCCGGGGACCCCGAAGACGTACTCGACTCCCTCCTCTTCGAGACACCGCACGAACAGGTCGGATGCCTTCATGGATACAGCATAGGCTGCTAGTCGGGCACAGGCACCCTCTCGCGGACCATGGCACGCACTTTCAGTCCACCGTTGTCGGCCAGAAACGCTGTCTTCAACTGCAGACCGGTCTTGAGAGCCAGCCGGCGGTCCATCGCCAACAACGCAAAGCACCAGGCGTCGGGCAGGCTTCGCGCCAACTTGCCGAGGCTCTGGTAGAGGGTTCGCAACGAATCGCTCTCCCCGAGGCGATGTCCGTAGGGGGGATTGGTCACGATGGCGCCCGGGCCGGACGTGTCCAGTTTCGGCGCATCCATCAGAGGATGTTGCGCCAGTTCCAGGTCGGCGGTCACACCCGCAGCCGTGGCGTTGGCGG
>QJVU01000485.1 GCA_003235605.1 Planctomycetota bacterium
AACGGCAGCACCGGGCCGGCGGCGGACGGCCGCATCAAGCCCGATCTCTGCGCCTACTACGACCTGATCATGACCTCGGACCTGACGGGCACCGCGGGCTACAACACCAGCGGCGACTACTACGCGAGCTTCGGGGGAACCTCCGGAGCGACGCCCATGGTCGCGGGCCACAATGCCCTGGCCATCCAGATGTTCACCGACGGTCTGTTCAGCCCAAAGCGGGTGGCGAATGGCACGCGGTTCCAGAACCGGCCCCACTTCACCACCCTCAAGGCCCTGCAGATCGCCAACGCTAGCCAGTATCCGTTCACCAGCACCAGCAGCGACAACCGCCGGGAGCACGTGGGCTGGGGCTTCCCCAACCTGAAGTCGATGTACGACAACCGCAGCTTGCACTATGTCGTGGACGAGACCGATGTGCTCACCCAAGGCACGGGCATGTCGTACGTCATCAACGTCAAGAGCGGTCAGCCCGAGCTCAAGGTCAGCATGTGCTACGCGGACCCCAGCGCGAACCCTTCGGCGTCGATCACCAGGATCAACGACCTGACGCTGCGCGTGACCTCGCCGAACAACACCGTGTACTGGGGCAACAACGGCCTGGACCAGGGCAACTACTCGACTGCGGGGGGCAAGCGCAACGAGCGCGACACCGTGGAGAACGTCTTCATCCAGAACCCGGCAGCGGGCAACTGGAAGGTCGAAGTTGCGGCCTACCTGGTGGCCCAGGACTCCCATGTCGAGACTACCACGGTGGATGCCGACTTCGGCTTGGTGGTCAATGGCGGCGTGCTGGTGTCGAAATCGCCGATCACGATCTCCGTGGGCTCCCTGATTGCCTTCGGCAACCCCTGTCCTGGAACCGTCAAGTCGACGGGAGAAGCCTGCGTGGCGAACAACACCGGCAACTCCTTCCAGACCCTGAACACCCGGGCCAGCACGGGCTATGCCCTGCAGGTGACCGCTCCGAAAGCGCTGACGGTCACCGGCTTCGACCTGCGCTGCCAGGCTACGTCCAACAAGACGCTGGCAACCGCCCTCTACCTGCCTGACGCGAACGGAGTGCCCTCGACCCTCGTCGCCAGCGGCAGCATGCAGGTGACCACGACCATGGACTGGCGGCGGACGACGTTCAACAAGCCGGTACAGATCTCTCAGAACGCCAAGTTCTTCGTGTTCTTCCAGAACGATGCCTCACCCATCGCTTGCGCCTTCGACAACAACGGCACCGGTCTCATCTACTACTGGTTGACCAGCGGATGGGCCATGGCAACCACCACGACGTATGCCTGGGAGTTCCGCGTGAACTGTCCGGGAGGAGTCTTGTCTCCGCTACTGTCCAGCAACGACACGCCAACGCTGGGCCAGAAAACGACCCTCAACCTCAGCCAGGCCCTGCCCAATACCGCTGTCATCCTGATGGTCGGCACGTCCAACACCGCCTGGGCGGGAGGCAACCTGCCCTTCAGCCTGGCCGGCCTCGGCGGCGGCGCCTGCATGCTCTACGTTTCCCTGGATGCACTGGTGAGCTACCAGACCGACGCAAACGGTTCTGCCGCTGTCACCCTGCAGGCACCCAACAAGACGACACTGCTGGGTGCGAAAGCCTATGTGCAGTTTGCCGTGAACGACTCCAAGGCCAACCCCTTCGGCTACGTGACCACCAATGCGGCGACGTTGACGCTCGGCAACTAGGGGGTCACGAAGACACCTACCGACCCACCCAGATCGGCGCTACCCTTCTCGGCGAGCGCTACCTTCCGGAGCATGGCCGAGACAGCCGACACGTCCGACAAGCAGCACGAGGATCCGCTGATCGGCACCAACCTGGGTGGCTACAAGATCATCGGCGTGCTCGGTCGCGGGGGCTATGCGGTCGTGTACCGGGCCTTGCAGGTCCAGCTCGACCGCGAGGTCGCCCTCAAGGTGCTGACGGTAGCCAAACAGGAGGCGCTGCCCGCCCAGGTAGAGGCCTTCCTTGGGGAAGCTCGCGCCGCCGCAGCCCTCAACCATCCCTGCCTGGTGCACGTCCACGACGTCGGGGAGGCGGAGGGACGACACTACCTGTCCATGGAGCTGGTGCCGGGCGGCAATCTGGCCCGGTATCTGAAGACCCGCGGCCCGATGCCCTGGCGAGAAGCACTGCCGCTGCTCAGGGACGTGGCCCAGGCCCTGCAATGCGCCCACGAACACGGCTTGGTGCATCGCGACGTGAAGCCGGCGAACATCCTGCTCACCCAATCCGGGCGCGCGAAGCTGGCCGACCTGGGTCTCGCGGGGGAACGCAGCCTCGCGGGGAGAAAGCAGTACGCTGGCACCGCGGCGTTCATGGCCCCGGAGCAGGTCATGCGGCGCAAGGTGGGCAGGCGCTCCGACCTCTACGCCTTGGGCTGCACTGCCTACTCGGTGCTGACGGGCAGACCGCCCTTCGACCACCCCTCGAGCAGGCAAATGCTTGCCGCCCACGTGCGCGAGCCGGCTCCATCGATCCGCAGCCAGGGTGTGAAGGTCCCCCAGGAGCTGGAGCGCTTGGTGAGCCGAATGCTGGCCAAGCTTCCCAAGGACCGCCCCCAAAGCGCCAAGGATGTGGTCGATGCCCTCGACCGCCTGGAGTCGGGAATGGCACTGCAGCCCACCCGCGCGCTCCGGGCCAAGCGCACGCGCCGCCAGCGCTCCCATTCCAGCTCCGTGCGCTACAGGACGTTCGTGGCGGTGGTCTTGTTCCTGATCATCGGTGCTGCCGTCGCCGCGCTGGCCTGGTGGCGTCTCCGGTAGCCGGTTCCCCGCGTCACTTGCCGTCGTCCGCCTTCTGTCTCCAGGTGTTGTTGCGCCGGTCGACATCGAGGGTCAACCGCTCCGGGTCCACCACGACACTCTGGACGTCGGGCTCGAAGTGGAGGATCGCGGCCCGCTTGCCCGAAAGCCAGTGTTGCACCCCGATCTGCTTCGTCTCGGTCCTGCCATCCGCGTAGGTCACCCGCACCTGGGTAGGCCATGTGGCCTGGCCCCGGTCTTCGATCACGACCTCCGTGCCCTGGTTCTTCTGCTTCACCGACCCCACCGCCTGATCCAGCGTCCAGGTCTCGTAGAACCATGTCCGGAAGTACCACCCCAGGTCCTGCTTGGCTTCGTTGCTGAAGGTGTTGAAGAAGTCCTGGGGATAGGGGTGCTTGTAGGCCCAGTCAGCGGCGTACTTGCGCATCGCCCGAAAGAACACCTCATCCCCCAGCAGGCCACGAAGCTGCTGCAGGACTGCCGCCGGCTTGGCGTAGGAGGCGAAACCATAGTCGCCACGACCGCCGCCGTAGTGATCTCCGTGGACCATCAGGGACGAGTCCTGGCCCCGGGCCACGCCCTGAAGGTAGCCAGCGCTGCTGATCCGCTGGGAGAGATCGCGGCCGCGGAAGTCGTTGATCGTCAAGGTGGTGAAGAACGAGGTGAACCCCTCGTCCTGCCAGGCGTGGGCCTTCTCGTTGGATCCCACCAGCATCGGGAACCACATGTGGATGAGCTCGTGGGCCACGACACCGTGTCCGAACATGGGTCCGATGAGCGTCATCATCGGGTACTCCATGCCACCGAAGATGACCCCCTGGCAGGCGGTCATGTGGGGCCATGGATAGGGGTGGACCATCTTCGACATGTACTCGATGGTGTGGCGGGCCCACTCGGCAGGCCGCGTCGAGACGCGCCCACCGGATCTGTGCACGGTGTGGATCATGCAGATGCCGTCCTTGCCTGGTCCGTCGCGGTCCTTGATCACCGCGTGAGTGGCCTCCCACAGGTACCGGTCCGAGGCGCTGACTGCGACGTCACGGACGTTGTTCGCCACGAAGTGCCAGGTGAGCTTCCCGTTCTTTCCCTTCCGGGTCACCTTGCCGTCCTCCAGATCCTCCTCGGTGATCACCTGAACCACGTCCCGCTGCTCACGCGCCTTCTTGAGCCGTTCCAGCGCGGTCTTGGTCAGGACCTGGTCTGCATTCTCCAGGATCCCGGTAGCGCGCACCAACCAGCCCTCGGGGACGGTGAGCTCCAGGTCGTAGTCGCCATAGCCCATGTAGAACTCGGCATTGCTCAGGTACTGCTCCCGCACCCAACCAGCCACGTCCTCGTGCACGGCGAACTGCGGATACCAGTAGCCGAGGAAGAACACGTGGTGGTTGTCATGGCCCTGGCGGACGGCCCCGATGCCGCCACGAGCCACCTGGAACTCCCAGTCCATGGAGAGGGTGGCTTTCTCGTCTTGTCGGAGCCTCTTCGGCAACCGCACCGACATGATCGTTCCGCGGACGCTGTAGCCCCGGCCGCTCAGCTCCTCGCCATCCACCTGCACGTTGTTGACGGTGACACCACCGGTGATCTCGACGAACCGGTTGCGCAGGCTGCCGCTCTTGTAGAGGTTCTGGCGCAGGTGCACGTACACCGTGCGGACCGAAGCCGGCGACCGGTTGTGGTACGTCATCTCGACATGGCCCTTCACCCGCGCGGTTTCGGGAATCAGCTCGGCCTTGATCTTGTAGGTCGCGCGGCTGGTCCAGTACGCATTCCCGGGAGCGCCGGTCTCGGTCCTGGTGCCGTTCTCCACGGCGCGCTCCCAGGCGCGGTCCTTGGGGATGGGATAGGGGATCGGGCGTTCGACCTGGGCCGCTGCCCCGGCGGCACACCAGAGGATCCCACAGGAAACAAGGAAACCGGCAACGATGCTGCGTGCAGGGCTCATGGGGCGCAGATCGTAGCTATCCCCGCCCGCCCTGACCACCAAGACGCCACTCCACCGACACCTCCGCCGCGGAACGGGTGTCGCCCAACCCGCGTTTCCAGGGCTAAGATGGTGGTCCCGCGAATCGTCTTGTGACGCCCACCCAGGTCAATCACCTGAACATCGGACTCATGGTCGCCTCGATGGTGGCTGCCTTCGTGCTGCCATTCGAGCTCTTCCTGATCTCCTATGCCGTCCTGGGCCCGCTCCACTATCTGACCGAGCTGTCCTGGCTGCATGACCGGGGCTACTTCGCCAACCACAAGAGCGAGTGTGTGGGCCTGGCAGTGATCGTGGTGCTGTCGTTGCTCGGCTCCGGCTACTACCCGGCCGCGACCGTGCCGGTCCTGCGGTCCTGGAGCCCGGAGATGTCGGTGTTGGGGCTCGGGCTTGCGCTGATTGCCGTGTTGGCGCGAACGAAGCGCGCACGGTGGATCAGCCTCGCATGCCTGGCGGGTGTCGCCGCCTACGCCCACTGGCTCAACCAGGCGCCCGGAGTGGAGAGGAGGTTCCTGACCCTCTACGAGGTGATCTGCAACATCTACCTCACGACCATCATTCATGTCTTCGTGTTCACCGGGGCCTTTGTCCTGTTCGGCGCACTGAAGAGCAACAGCCGCTCCGGTCTGGTGTCGTTCTGGGTGTTCCTCGGCTGTGCCGCCGCGTGTCTGTTCGCTCCCTCCACCAGCGCACCCGAGGTGAGCGACTACACGGTCAATGCCTACAAGATGACCTCCGAGCCGTTGCTTGCCTATCTGGTCCTCCACTTGCCGTTCTACGATCCACTCGCCCACCCCGACGAGGTGTTCAAGGCGCCGGCGGCAATCCAGGTCGGGCGGTTCATCGCCTGGGCCTACACCTACCACTACCTGAACTGGTTCTCGAAGACTTCCATCATCAAGTGGCACGAGGTTCCCAGGTGGCGCTTCGTGGCAGTGGCGGTGATCTGGATCGCCTCCCTGGGTCTCTATTACCGCGACTATCAAGATGGTCTGCGTTGGCTCCTGCTGTTGAGCCTCCTGCACGTCTTCATGGAGTTCCCCCTGAACTGGCGGAGCTTCATGGGCATCGGCAGCGAGCTCATGGGCCGAGTCCGTCGCTACGCATCCAGCTGATCCACCCGCTGCTGGATCGCCCGCTGCTGGATCGCCCGCTCCTGGATCGCCCGGTGCAGGATCGCAGGGTGCAGGCCCTTCCAACGCCCTTCTAGTGTTGGCCCTTCTCGAACAGGGGTCGCAACCGCCTGTAGGTCTTCTTCGAGCGTCGTACCTCCTGCACGATGTGCTCGGTGCCGATCATCCCCCGGGCCCGGTAGTTCCCCAACTCCGGGTTCGGATAGGGCATGATCTCGGCAGCGGCAGCAACATACGCCCGCATGTAAAACCGGTCCTGCGGGAGGTTCTCGATGATCCAGCACCAGTGGAACTTGGCCCAGTCCCGGTCTTTCAAGAACCAGCAGGCAACGCCGGCATAGAAGTGGATCTCCGCCAGGCGGTTTGAACCGGTGGCGGACTTGGACAGAGGCTCCAGGAGCTCCCGCGCTTCCCTGTATTGCTTCTTGGCGAGCAGGCGATGGCCACGCTCCATGGCAAGGTCCGTCGTCCATGCCATCTTCTTGTCAGCAGCCTGCATCGCATCCTCCAGCTGCTGGTGCTCCTGCCACCGCTTGCGGTAGCGCGCGATCCTCAGCAGGGCCAGCTGCGCCAGGGACGACTCCTCGCTGCCTGGATCGTGGCTGGCTATCCGTGTGTAGGAGCGCTTGGCGTCTTGGTACTCCCCCAGCTCCTCTTGGAGCCGTGCAAGGGACATCAACAGCGGAGAGTCTCGCGAGATCCCCCTGTCCTTCCCCGCCTCGAGGAGCTGTTTCTCGTACTCTGTCGGCTGTGCATACTCGGGATGGTCCACGAGCAGCTTCTGCAGCCAGTCGAAGACGTCGTCCTTGTCGGCATAGATCTCCGTCTCACCCAGGTAGTCACCCGACGGGGTGAACGCCGCAAAGTAGGCATAGGGGTTCTTGGTCTTGCCCGTGGTAAACTCCTGCGCCGCCTTGTCATGGCCCTTGCCTGGCCCCCCTCGGTTGAAGAAGTACGGCACAAAACGACGGTTCAAGAGATCGATGACCCTTTTCTCTGCGAAGCAACCTGCCCGCATCGGCTCGGCGCCGGGTCACCACTTTCCCTTGGTGGCGCACTGCGCGCCAGCGTCGTCCACACCGAAGGAGATCCCCTTGATGACCAGCAGGCGCTTCTCTTCCTTGGCCCGCTGCAACGCCTGCTTGAACTGCCCGGGGATGAACCACTGGATCGCCGAAGGATCACAGCCGAGCGCGGGCTCGGACTGGGCTGGCAACCTGCCTCCCAGGAAAACGCCTGGCAGAAGGACTGCGGAAAGGGCTGGGATGGCGAGACGTCGTGTTTCCATGGCTGGCTCCGCGTGAGGACCGTACTACTTCCCGCGCGCCGCGGTTGATTGCGCGATATCAAAAAAACAGGATATGGACCATGGACGTCTTCGTGACCCGACACGTGTTCCCCGAGGCCATCGAGATGCTCAGGCCCCATGTCCGGCTGGACTACCACGATGCCAAGGATGGGCTCGGTGCCGAGCTGCTCTGCCGGCGAATCCGCGGCAAGCAAGCCCTCCTGTGTCAGCTGACCGACGCCATCACCGCTGATGTGATCCACGCCGGCGACCGGCTGCAGATCATTGCCAACGTGGCGGTGGGCTATGACAACGTCGACGTCGACGCCGCTACCGCACGGAAGATCCTGGTGACCAACACCCCAGGGGTGCTCACCGAGAGCACCGCCGACCTTACGTTCGCCCTGCTCATGGCGGTTGCGCGGCGGGTCCCCGAGGCGGAGCGTTTCCTGCGCGCCAAGCGCTGGCGGCAGTGGGAGGTGGATCTCCTCTGCGGGGAGGACATCCACGGCCGCACCCTGGGAATCGTCGGCATGGGTCGGATCGGCCAGGCAGTGGCCCGCCGCGCGGTGGGGTTCCGCATGGAGGTCCTCTACTGCGACACAATGCGACTCGCTTCCCGACAAGAGCAGGAGC
>QJVU01000633.1 GCA_003235605.1 Planctomycetota bacterium
GGGTAGACTCGCAGACAAACATGGCAGCTGACCAGGGCAGCAGCGGCCGCGGTACAGGTCGGCGTCTTCTCGCTCATCGCCTGGCCTCCAGCCGTTCCCAGAGGATGTTGGGGTCCAGCCTCGCCTGGGCCGGACCGGCCAGGAACATCAGCGCGATCAGCGCCCAGAACCCCGGACCGACCGGCGTGTTCGCCATGTCTGCCAGCTTGTTTATTGCCACCAGCGCCCCCAATACATAGACGCCGACCATGCCCCAGGGCCGCAGCCGGTCATAGACTCGATAGACCGACGTGAGACCGGGTGGTGTGCGACCGACGTAGATAGGCAAGCTGACGTAGAGCAACAGCAGGAGCGTGAGTGCCGGTGCCACGATGCTCACGAAAAGCACCACGGAGGCAAGTCCCCACAGCCCACCGGCGTAGAGTTCGAAGACACCTGTGACGATGCGCGCGTGCTGTACGCGACCATGAAGCTCAAAGCTCATGAAGTGGCCGACATTGGCCATGACAAAGAGCACCAGAGCGGTGATCGTCATGACCAGTGTGGACTCGATGCTGTTCCACGGGTTGCGGTACAGGACTGCCCCGCACCTCGAGCACTCGGCCGACCCGCCGGTCGGCAGCGCCTGGCGTTGGTGCAGCAGGTCGCAGTCCGGGCAGGCGATCAGCGCTGCCGGATCGAACTCGGATCCCGCCAGGAGCAGAGGCACTTTTTGATTCACCGTCCGGTTATGTCGGCCGCCTATCGGGTATAGCGTTATCGAATGGACCGATTTCTCGATAGCGCTGGCCTGCTCGCGGGCCTGACCCTGGTCGTTGGCTGGTGTGGTCTCTGCGGCTGCAGTGGCAGCGGCGGCGGAGGAGGCCTGAACCTGGCCCCGGCCCTGGTCTCGGCGGTGTTCATCGGTGCGACGTCCACGCCTGCCCCCGGGGACCGGCTGCAGCTCGTCCTGTCGGAGGACGTGATGCTGGCGGGAGGCAACCTGCTGGACGATGGTGACGTGACACTCTCGACCGGCACCCTGGGCACGGTCATGTCCCCGCCCACCCTGGTCAGCCCCCGGGTGGTGGAGGTGCAACTGGGCGTCGGAGTCTCGTTCACTCCGGGCTCGACCACGATCGACTTCAGCACTGGCAACGACGTGGTCCGGGACGGAACCGGCATCCTGGTAGCCGCGTCCACTCCGAAGGTCATCGCCGATGGCGACCCCGACGATCCGACGGTGAACAGCCTGACTCTCAACGGCATCGTCAGCCTGCTGAACGGTACGGGCCCGGCTGGCGGCACGCTGCAGACTCCTCCCAACGGCTTCACGATCGACATCACCTATTCGGATGCAACCAGTGCGGTAAACCCTGCGCTGACGCTGGTAGCGGTGAATGTGCAGACAAGCGTCGGCGGTACGCCGCGGGCCTCCGGCCAGAACCTCCTTCCGGACCTCGTGGTGCTCACAGCGGACGCCAGCTCGGCAAGCTACCTCGTGCCGTCACAGCTGGTGATGCCGAGCCTCACGATCGTGATGACCGTGCAAGTCGGCGACACGACCGGCCGGATTTCCGCGCCGGCGACCTTCAGCTTCAAGGTGTTTCCCTTCCTTGACACCGTCCGGCCTTTCGAGACGAGTGTCAACGCCAGCCAGCTCTGGTTTCTGGACTACAGTCGCGACATCGAGTCCTACACTGTCGACCTGGCATCCCCCAGCCCCCCGGGCGTACCCGTCAAGGTCAACGCCTCGGCGAACAGTACCCCCGACCTGCTGGACCTGTTCAGCACCATCGGTCTGCAGCACAGTAGCCCGATCGCCAACGTCATCGGCAGCAAGAACAGCAACGAGGTAGTCTTCGACCTGTTCCGTGCAGAAGTGCTCTCGTCTCTGCCGACGTTCTTTCCGGGCATCAACATCAGCTTCACGGACATCTCACCAGGAGCCTTTCCGTCACCGTCGGGCTTCGTTGCCTACAACAGTGCCAGCTTCTCACAGATGTGCATCGCCGGCTCCTTCGACGCAGTGGGTAACAGCGGCGTGCTCGGCCTGGCGCTGTTCGACCCCAACAATGCCAACCAGGAGAACGATTGTATCACTGAGTTCCCGAGCCCCGGAGGGGCCCGTCTGGGGGTGTTCCTGCACACCCTCGTGAACAACGGCTTCCTTGATTCCCCCGTGTCCTTGTTTCGCCAGACCTACGATCCCTTCACCCCGGCCCGCGGCCGCACGCCGATCGGCGCGGATTCCATGGATGGCCAGCGTCTCGCCAATGTGCTGAACGATGCTCGCGCCACCGAGATCGATCTGGCGATCCAGCGCCTCGCGCGGTTTGCCGCGGTGGTTGCGGCCCACGAGATGGGACATTCCATGGGCTTGGTCCCGGACGGAACGATGCCGACGGGCCTGTACGGGAACGATGCGGCGAACTTCCCTGGATCGAACCCTGGACACATCATGATGCCCGCAAGCATCTTCACGGGTGGCGCCGTGAACATCATGACGCCGGCTCTCAGCTTCGATTCGACCCTCATTCCCACGACGCGCTTCAATACCCTGAACCTGGCCTATCTCCGTGAGCGGGTGCTCTACACTCCCTGAGCCCGAGGCGTCTTCCGGGTGATTGCCTAGGTCTCCGCCGGCTCTTCGGCGAGTTCGTCGAGCTGCGCCGGCAACGCGCCGGTCAAGGAAGCCTCCACAGTCAGGAGCTGGACCTCGGCTCCGGCCTTCTCGAGCGCGTGGGCCATGGCATTCCGGATCGCCGGTGCCTTCGATTCGTCCGTGGTGAGGGCCATCAAGGCGGGCCCGGCGCCAGAGATCGTGACACCGGCTGCGCCGGCCTCCTCGCCGGCGTGGAGGGCCTCGTCCAGGCCGGGCAGCAGGCGGCGACGGTACGGCACATGGACCTCGTCGGTGATGCACCTGCGCAGCAGGATCTCGTCGCCATCGGCCAGGGCATGGAGCAGGCCCAACATCCGGCCGATGGTGCGCTTGATGACGCCGTGGGGCAGGCTGGCTGGCAACACGCGTCGTGCATCGGCGGTACCGATGTGGGCCTTCGGAGAGGCGAGGACGAAACGCCAGGAGTCGTGGATCGAGTAGCGAAGCACCCGGTGGGTGACCAGCTCCTTGGCGACTTGCACCGGGCAGGTTGCCACCAGGCCCCCGTAGAGGGCGGCGCCGCCGTGGGCCGCGGTGCCACCCAGCTCGACCAGTAGATCGGTGAGCTCGTCGGCAGGGGGAGGCTCCTTGGCATAGCGGACCGCAACGCCGAACCCCGCCGCGAACCCGGCAGAGCTCGTGCCGAGACCGGTGCCAGCCGGGATCGAGTTCTGGGCTGTGATCGTCAGTGCTTCAGGCAGCTTGATTCGAAAGCGCTCGGCCCCCGCCCGAAGCGCTCGAAGGATTCCGTCGTGCCTTGGGTCCTCCGGCGCGCCACTCATCTCGCCGTGGCGGACGATGTGATACCCAGGTTCGCAGTCTTCCGTCACGCTGATGTGGAGCGGAATGTCCACGGCGAGGCCAAGAACGCCAAACCCAGGCCCCAGATGGGCGCAGGTGGCTGGGACGGTGAACTGCAGCTCACTCACGATGCCAGTTTATCGGCTCCGCGGGTGCCCACATGGTGATTATGGGGCGCGGTGAACGTGGGTTCCGGCGGGGGGACAGGTGTCCAGAATCGCGACACCGTCAGTACGGCCGCAAGTTGCCGGCACGTGCGTGCCGATGTGGGGCTCGTGAGGGCCAGATGATCCTGATTCCTTCCCTGGAGATACTGTCGGGCCAGGTAGTGCGCCTGGCCGGCAACGCCGACGAGGAGCCCGTCGTGCTCAGCAGGGATCCTCTGGCCACGGCGCGGAAGCTGAGGCAATCCGGGGCGATGTTCTTTCATATCGTCGACCTGGACGCTGTCCTCGACAAGGGCAACAACAACTCGGTGCTCAGCAAGCTCGCCGAGGACATGGTGCCCTTCCAGGTGCGAGGTCGAATCACGACCAGCGAGCGGGCCGATGAGCTCCTGGGGCTTGGAGCGGACCGGGTCGTCCTGGGATCCCTCCCTTACACGGATGGCCGTGCGGCCAAGCAGCTGGTGAAGCGCTTCGGGATGCGGGTCATGGGCACCCTCGACGTGAAGGGGAATCGGGTGCTGACCGATGGGAATGAGGACCGCGATCCGGCAACCGGCCTGGAGCTCGACGAGGCGCTCAAGAAGCTCGCAGCTACCGGTGTCCAGCAGGTCATCTACAACAGCGTCGAGTCAGCCGGCGAGGACGCCGACCTGAACGTAGAGTGGCTCAAGACAGTGCTTGCCCACGGGGCGTTCCAGGTCTACGCCCGCTGTACGCTGCACAAGCCGCAAGACCTGGAACCGATCGCCGAGCTTCATGAAGCCGGTCTTCTGGGCATCATCCTCAACCACGCTATGGCAAGGGACTCCATGCCCTTTGCTCAGGTGCTCAAGGTGAGCTAAGTACGGAGTCGGGTACATTCTTATCGTTTCGCAGCAAGACGATAAGAATGTACCCGACTCCGTACTACGCTCAGTCCCCGAACCTGATGCCTTGGGCCAGGGGCAGGTCGGTGCCCCAGTTGACGGTGGAGGTTTGCCTGCGCATGTAGCTCTTCCAGGCGTCTGACCCCGACTCGCGGCCGCCACCGGTGTCCTTCTCACCTCCAAAGGCGCCGCCGATCTCGGCACCGCTGGTGCCGATGTTGACGTTCGCGATACCGCAGTCCGATCCCGTCGACGACAGGAAGCGCTCCGCGTTCCGCACGTTCAGTGTGAAGATCGCCGAGGACAGTCCCTGGGGCACTCCGTTCTGGATCTGGATGGCTTCGTCCAGATCCCTTACCGCTACCAGGTACAGCAGCGGGGCGAAGGTCTCGTCCTGCAGAATCGGCATGTCCGCCTTTGCCCGCATGATCGCCGGCTCCACGAAGGTGCCACCGGCGAGATGGCCGGTCATCCGGATCTGCTTGCCTCCACAAATGAGCTTGCCGCCCTGCTTGATGGCCTTGCCGATTGCCGCCGTCATGTTGTCGATCGCCATCTGGTCAATGACCGGACCGAGGAGCGTGTCGGGCGCCAGGGGGTCGCCCGCCCGGATCTGTCCGTAGGCCTTCACGAGACGAGCCTCGAGTTCATCGATGATAGTCTCCTGGGCCAGTACCCGCCTGGTCGTGGTGCAGCGCTGGCCGGCCGTGCCAACCGCGCCGAAGACGATCGCGCGAACCGCCATGTCGAGGTCGGCGTCGTCCATCACCACCACGGCGTTGTTGCCACCGAGCTCGAGCAGGCTTCGGCCGAGGCGAGCGGCCACTTGCTGGCCCACGAAACGACCCATCGGCACCGAGCCGGTGGCGCTCACCAGCGGCACGCTTCGGTCATTCAGCAACGCGGCACCGACTTGGTCGTCCTTGCCGATGATCATGCTCACGAGGGCGCCGAACCCGTCGGGCTCGAGAACGCTTGCGACCAGCTTGGTGAGCGCAATCGCCGTGAGAGGTGTCTTGCGGGATGGCTTCCAGAGGTTGGCATCGCCACAAACCAGCGCCAGCATTGCGTTCCAGGCCCATACCGCTACGGGGAAGTTGAAAGCGGTAATGATTCCCACGGTGCCAAGAGGTTGCCATGTTTCACGCATGGCATGCCTGGGACGTTCGGATTGGATGGTCAGACCGTATAGCTGCCGGGACAGACCCACCGCGAAGTCGGCAATGTCCACGCACTCCTGCACCTCACCCTTGCCCTCTTCGAGGATCTTACCGACTTCCAAGGTGACCAACCTTCCCAGTGAGTCCTTGTGCCGGCGCAGCACGTCAGCGATGCGGCGGACGTAGTCTCCCCGCTGAGGCGCCGGCACTTCCCGCCAACGCAGGAATGCGTCATGGGCAGACCGGCTCACCCTCTCGTAGTCCGTACGTCCGGCTTCGCGCACCGAAGCGATGACTACGCCAGTCGCCGGGTTGTGGGAGGCAAGAAGCTCCCCCTCGGTCTCCAGCCACTCGCCGCAGTAGGCGCCGGGGTTCTCGTTGTCGATCCCGAGCTCCTTGAGGAAGTCCAGGCTCATGGTCGCTTGCTCCATCGTTCTGCTCTCTCCCTGGTCCGGTTTCACAAATCGTAGAACTTCAGGTCGATGCCGAGCATCTGTTTGGTGAGGGCATAGATCTGGCCTGCATGGCCCGAGAAATGCTCCATCACGTGCAGGACAGCGCCGAGAAGAGATTCCTCGTAGCGTCCGCCCTGAAATGTGTGCACCTCCAGAAGGTTGTTGGGCCCGAGCTCCTCAACGATGCTCACCGCCTCCTGCACGGTGTCCTGAAGGCGCTGGACCAGCTCTTCGCCGGTTGCCTGGATCGCTTCCTTCGTGTTCCGGAACTCGGCATTCCGATCCCGCAGGTCTGCTTCGTCCGCGATGCCGACCTGGATCCATTGCCGCACGTTGCCGTTCAGGTGCAGCAGGAGGTTCGCCACCGAGTTGTTGTGAGGACTTGGCTTCTGCCAGAGCTGCTGTGCGTTGAGCAGCGACACACAGCGGCGAATGCGAGGGACATACTCGTCCAGCATCCTACGACGGAACTCGACGGCCACCCCTCGTGCCAGTCGCTCTGCCTGATCTCCTCCTGACTGAGCCATCGCCAGAGCTAGTCCGAAGGGTGACGCTCCGTCGGCGCCACCATCTCTCGGTCTCGGGTCTGGGGAGCGCCCTCGTCGACCGTGTCGTCAGCGATCTGGTCTCGAAGGTCGTCGAGTTCCCTCCTGAGCAGCGACACTTCCTGACCAAGCGCCTTGTTGCGAGAGGTCAGCCTCGTCAGGTGCACTGAGAACTGCAGCGCGAGCAGCATCAGGAAGAGGATCGCCCCGAAGAACAGAGTAGAGGCCTGTGTCTGTGCGCCCAATGCGGCCCTGATCCCGTCAAGCACGTTCGTCCACAGCGCCAGGATGGTGAGCAGCATGGCAGTGCCGATCCACAGGAACGCGTATTCCTCGCGAAGCTTGCGTTTGCGCACGAGCTCGATGACCACCAGCAGCATTGCCGTCGCCACGATGATGGCGATCAGCATCTGATCGGGATTGAGCAGACCTGGGGGTTGTGGCTTGTCTGCTTGCAGGATCAGGCTTGACGCGAGCACTTGAGGTTTCGGGGGTCTTCAGCCTGCCCGTGTGGAGATCTGTCGCGAAGGACGAATTGACGACACGCGGCGGACTGACAACAGCGCCAGGCTCAGGGACATCTTGTAGGCGTAGTACGCCACCATGCTGCCTCGGTGCATGCTCACCCCGCCCTGCCGCGGGTGCATCTTGACAGGCACCTCGGTCAGCTTCAACCCTGCCTTGGAGAGCGTGATCAATACGTCGGCATCGGGAAAGTCCTCGGGAAAGCCCTCCTGCACCACTTCACTCAGAGCACGCCGCGAGAGAGCCTGGAAACCGGAGGTCGGGTCGGTGATGCGAATGCCGGTCCACTTGGTCACGATCCATGCGAAGAGCCTACTGCCCAGGCGGCGGGCCAGCGTGACCGGGGGAGGATCACCGTTGAGGAACCTGGAGCCCACCACGAGATCGACGTCATCGGAGAGACTGTCGAGCAGAGTCCGCACGGACTACGGATCATGTTGGCCGTCACCATCCATCTGCACGACCCTGTCGTAGTTTCGCTTGTGGGCGTAGATGTAGCCTGTATGCAGCGCAGCGCCGTAGCCTAGGTTGAAGGGGTGAAGTAGCACACGGGCACCGAACCGTTCGGCCTCGGCTGCAGTGCTGTCCTCGCTGCCGTCATCGACCACCAA
>QJVU01000710.1 GCA_003235605.1 Planctomycetota bacterium
CGGCGTCGGCATCTTCGTGGATGCCCTGGGAAACGACGTCTACGCCGCCCACGACCTGAGCGTGGGCGCTGCGCGCCAGGGCAGCGTGGCCGTGTTCCAGGACTGGGGAGGGAAGGACACCTATCAGGCCGCGGCGATGGGAATCGGCTATGCGATCCTGGGCAGCCGCGCATTCTGCTTCGACCAGGGCGGCGACGACGTCTACCAGGTCCGGGGCATGGGTCTCGGCATGGTGGGGGGGGATGCCATCGCCGTCTTCTGGGACAGCAAGGGCAAGGACCAGTACCTCTGGGATCGCGGTGGCAAGGATCCCCTGGCCAGCCGCCTCGGCCTCGGCTTGTTCCTCGACACCGGTGGTCAGAACGATGCCTACAAGCGGGCAGGGCCAGCGTTCTTCGAGGGCCCCGAAGGCAACAACAAGACCCTGTTCCGGGGTGACAGGGCCGACACCAAGGGGACCTTGCACGTGTTCATCGACGGCAAGTGAAGAGCAGTACGTGAGCACGGCGTGAGCACGTGAGCGGGAGGTGAGCACAGGGTGAGCACGAGGTGCACGAGGTGAGCGACACGCCGCCACGCTTCCGGTTCGCACCCTCGCCGACCGGTCCCCTGCACATCGGCGGTGCCCGCACCGCGCTCTACAACTGGGCTGCCGCGCGGGCGATGGGAGGCACGTTCCTGCTGCGAATCGAGGATACCGATGCGGAACGATCCACGAGCAAGTCGCTGGAGAGCATCCTGGCGACGCTGCGCTGGCTCGGCCTCGATTGGGACGAGGGGCCGGAACGGGGGGGTGACTACGGCCCCTACTTCCAAAGCCAGCGCCTGGACCTCTACGACCAGTTCGCCAAGACGCTGCTGGGGAGCGGCCACGCCTATCCCTGCTATTGCACTCCGGAGGAGGTCGAGGAGGGGCGCAACCGCATGCAACAGCGCACCGGCAAGTCGATGTACGACCGCCGTTGCCGCGAGCTGACCGAAGAGCAACGCATGGCCCAAGAGGCCGCTGGCCGGCGCCCATCGATCCGATTCAGGATGCCCCTGGAGGAGGTCTTCGTCCTTCCGGACCTGTCCAAGGGCGATGTGCAGGTCAACCTGAAGGAGCTGGATGACTGGGTGATGATTCGTGCTTCGGGCATGCCGCTCTACAACTTCGCCTGCGTGGTGGACGACCTGCTGATGGCGATCACCCACGTGGTGCGGGGCGATGAGCATTTCCTCAACGGCGTCAAGCAGATGGTGATGTTCCGTGCCCTGGGGCACACACCACCTCGCTATGCCCACATCCCGTTGATCCTCGGCAAGGACGGCAAGAAGCTGAGCAAGCGCGCCGCCCAGACCGATCTGTTGGACCTCCGGGACCAGGGGTATCCGGCGGACGCGATCTTCAACTACATCGCCCTGCTGGGCTGGGGCTTCTCCAGCGACCGGGACATCTTCACCCGCGACGAGATGGTCTCGAAGTTCAAGATCGGGTCCATCGGCAGCGCCGGAGCCCGCTTCGACGAGGACAAGCTGCTGTGGATGTGCGGCCAGTACGTCCGCAACACCCCCCTGGATGAGCTCATCGACCGGCTCCGTCCGTACCTGATCGGAGACCAGGTGGTGCCCGAGGCGGCCTTCACGTCCTGCCCGGGCTACATCCGCAACGTCGTGGCGTGCCACCAGGAGCGGATCCGGATCTACAGCGAGATCTCCCCCAAGGTGGCCTACCTGTTCCAGGACGGTATCCAACTCGACGACAAGGCCAGACAGAGCCTCGAGAAGCATGGCGACGCACCCGCATGGTTGGCTGCCTATGCCGGGCTCCTGGACCGGACCCGACTACCGCCCTCCTACCCGGCCGAGCGCGGCAACGCGGACAGGCTGGTGAAGCTGCCCACGGACCGGGTCGAGTCCGTGCCTGCCCGGGGGACCCTGGCGTTCGACCACCCCAAGCACCTGGAGGAGGATGCCCGCGCGCTGGCGGCGGAGCTGGGCGTCAAGTTCGGGCACTTCGTGCAGCCGATCCGGGCCGCCCTGACCGGCAGCATGGCCGGCGCCGGCCTGTTCGACGTCGTCTACCTGCTGGGGAGGGAGCGGTGCCTGTGGCGGTTGCGGTCGGTGCGCTGATCCGGCAGTGCCTTCAGCGGTCGCGGTCGGAGCGTTGATCCGTCAGCCGCCTTTCTTCCACCTCTCGAGGGTCGCGTCCCAGCACTCGAAGTCGCTGACCACGTGCTGCACTTCATGAATGACCGGATGCAGAGTGCGTTGCGCCGCTTGCTCGAGAGCCGCCGCCCGCTGTGGGTCCTTGGACTGCAGCGCGAGCTTCAAGTTGTAGTCCCACCGCAGCACCGGGAACATCGTGTAGAAGATCAACGACACGACAAGCGCGATCCATCCGCCCTGGATGACCCGGGCCGTGGCATCGGGCCGGAAGCGGCCACGGTCCAGGAAGCAGAACGTGACGATGAAGCCGCCGACGAGGCCACCGATGTGGGCAGAGTTGCTGACGAGCGGGAACAGGAAACCAAGGCCCAGGTTGATCCCCAGCAGGATCAAGACCGTGCGGGTCCCCGGGTGCCTCATCGCTTCCAGGAAGTTCCGTCCGCTGCGCAGGTTGCTGGCGAGGATCGCCCCCAGCATGCCGAACAGCGCGCCCGAGCCCCCAACCAACGTGACCACGGGAAGCTGCCACAGCACGGCGGCAATTCCGCCGGTGACACCAGCCACCAGGTAGAGGATCGTGAACCTCAGGCTGCCCAGGCGGCTCTCGAGGACGGGGCCAAAGAGGTAGAGCGCGTAGCTGTTCAACGCCAGGTGGAGCAGGCCGCCATGGAGGAAGCAGTGGCTGACCAGTCGCCAAGGCTCACCGTCCATGATCAAGAAGGCCACCGCGGCCCCATGGTCGATCAGCTGTTCCCGGCTCGGCGAGACCACGTCCGTCAGCATGGCGAACAGCAGGTAGAGGCCAAGAACGCCAAAGGTCACCGGCGAACGGTTGATCGTGTCCACGAGCCGGTCGCTCACCGGAGCCTGCCTGCGCGCCACAGTGCCACCCGCGCCTGGGCCCGCGCCAGTTGCTCGCTGTTGTCGAAGCGCTCGTCCTTTTGGCGCGGTTGGGCCGCCTGCTCCAACTCTGCGAGGGCGGCTTCGGCGTCGCCAGCCCTGCCGAGCACCCTGGCCAGCAGCAGGTGGACCTGGCGGTTGTGCGGGAACAACGTCTGCTGGCGCCTGAGGGTCGAAACTGCCTGGTCCGTGGCGCCGTTGCGGGCGTAGGCCAGGCCCAGAAGGTGCAGTGCGTCCCCGTAGCCGTGCTGCTCGTCCTCGCGAACCACCGACTCCAGGACTTGGGCAGCGTCCTTGAACCGCGACTGTTCGCAGAGCACCCGTCCCAGCTCGAAGCGCGTGGCGAGATGGGTCGGGTCCATCTGGAAGGCCCTCTCCAGGTGGGTCAGGGCCAGGGGCAGCTGGCCGAGGTTGCGCGCGGCGCGGCCGACCTGCAGATGGTCGGCATGGGTCTCCAGGTGCTGCAGCCGGTAGAGCCCGTCATAGAGAGGCTTGTGATCGCTCCCCAGGCGGCGCTTGAGAGCCGCGAACTGCAGCCGGAGGAATGGCAGGAATGGGGGGTACAAGAACAGCAGCACGAGGAAGGTCGCGCCCAGGCCGAGGGCAACCCAGGTCAGGAAGCGGCCCGCGCGCAAGGCAAACTCGACGGTCTCCACGGGTGCCGACACGGAGCTGGCGTAGAGCGCCGGAGGAACCAGAGCCCCTGCCCAGAGCAACACGCTGAAGGCTTTCCGGAGAGAGAGTCGCAAGTCGAGATCCAGCCGATGAGGGCAGCGCATGTTGCCCCCTCCGCCCCTGGCGGGCAACCCTGGGTTCCCTGACAAGGTGGGATCCCTGCCGGTGTACAGATCCGCGTCGTCTGGCGCCGATCTACACGATGACGAATGACGTTCTCTGGCGATCTCAGGGGGATCCATCTCGCGGATGTGATCCAGAACATCCACGGCAACCGCCTGACCGGCACCATGGAGGTCAGCACGCGGGATGGGGAACAGTATGTCTACTTCCAGGAGGGCCTGATCGCGGGCTTCTCCCGCGGGGTGAACAAGGGCCTGCCCATGGCCCAGCACCTGGCCCAGCGCGGCTACGTGGACCGCACGCTGCTGACGACGGCCATCAAGAAGAAGGGCAAGACCGACAAGCGCCTCAGCGACGTCATGGTCGAGATGGACATGCTCTCCAGGGAGGAGTTCGAGGGCGCAATGCTCGAGCTCATCGAGGAGGGGCTCTACGATCTTCTTCGCCTCAAGGAGGCCAGCTTCAAGTTCACCGAGGGCCCGCCACTCCCGCGAGTGTTCGACAGCGAGCAGAGGGCCGCCCAGATTGCCATCGACCCCGGAGCCATCCTGATGGAGAGCGCCCGGCGTCACGACGAGTGGGACCGCATTCACCGGGTCGTGCTCTCGGACCGCGACGTGTTTGTTGTCATGGAGGGCTGGGAGGAGTGTGGGCTCGGTGAGCATGCCCTTGCCGTCGGCGAGTGCCTGGGCGGCTCCACGGACATCGAGACGGTCCTCAAGAAGGTGCCCTACTCGCGCTTCGACGTGCTGAAGGCGATCACGGACCTCGTGATGCTGGGACATGCGCGCCCCCTCAGCGTTGCCGAGATCGAGAAGATGGCCGACGAGGCCCTGGCCAACGACGACCCGGAAGAGGCCGTGACCCTGTTGTCCCATGCGTTGATGACCGAGCGCAGCAACAAGCAGCTGCGCCTGCGGCTCATCGACCTGTTCGAGCGGTTGGACCGCAAGGGCGAGGCGGCCTCGGAGTTGGCCCTGCTCGGCTACCAGCAGGCGCAGCTCGGCCAGGTCAAGGAGGCGCTCAAGCTGTATGCCCGTGCCGCGGACCTGAACCCCACCGACCTCATGCTGCACGAGCGCCGCGCCGACCTGCTCAAGGGGGAGGGGCGGGATGCCGAGTTCGCAGAGGCCACGTTGCAGTTTGTGGACCTGCTGCTGACGATGGGCCTGGCAGACCGGGCTCGCGAGACCTTGCGCAAGGCTCTCCAGGTCCCTGCCCTCAAGGATCACGACAAGCTGTTGGACAGGCTTGCGGAGGTCGAGGCCTCCCTGGGTTGCGGTGACGTTGCTGGCGAGATCTACCTGCACCTGGCCAACCGGCTGCCGAAGAGGGACGAGGCGGGGCGCCTCGAATACGTGCGCAAGGCGCAGGCCTATCGGCCCAAGGACACCGGCCTTGCGCAGCTGGTGGAGGACCTCACGACCGGCCAGCACACCCTGCGCCGCACGCGCAGGCGGCGCCAGATAGCGTGGGCGGCGTTCCTTGCGACGCTGCTGGGGCTGGGCACCGCTGGAGTGGTGGAGATCGTGGCTTCCCAGCAGGTGATGCGCGCGCTCGAGGACAGCCTCGAGGACATCACGAAGGGCAAGCCGTCCGCGGCGATGCACGAACTGGACGCGGTGTGGGCGAGGTTCCGGTGGGTGGGTGCGGGCCGTCGCGCCGGGCGACTGGTGGATCGGCTCCTGGCCGTCGAGATGGAACGCCTCGAGATCCTGCTGCAACGCGGCGATCATGCTGCAGTCCTCGAGCGGCTGCAGTGGCTCAAGGGACAGGTGTCTCGCGCGGATGTCCACCATCGCCTCGATGCGCTGGTGCAGCGAACCCAGCTGGAACAGCAGGTGAGCCCCCTGTTCCAGAGGGCGAACCGCTCCAGCCCGGACGCCGAGGCCCTCAAGGCGCTCGCGGGGTTGACGAGCCCTGGCCACCTGGACTTCATCCTCGGCCGACTGTCGGATCCGGCCACCCAGGCTCCTGCCATGCAGGCGTTGTTGACCGCCCTGGAGCAGATCGACAGCCCCAGGAGCTTCCCGGTGGTGGCACGCCTCTACGTCGCTGGCGGTGACGCGGCGGTGGAGCGCCTGGCGCAGAAGATCCTGATGCGGGCCCATCATCATCGTGAGCAGGGGCGGGAGGGCAGCTGGTCTCACATCTACGGCGAGCTCGAGGCGGCCAACAGCTCCCGCGCCAAGCAGGCCCTCGAATGGCTGCGGGGCAAGTAGGGCGGCGGGTAGCCGGGGGCAGGTAGCGGGGCAAGTAGGGCGGCAGGTTGGGGAGCAAGCAGCAGGGCAGGTTGCGGCGGAGTAGGTTGCGGGGCAGGTTGCTGGGGCAGCCTCGGGCTCAGGACGCCAGCGCCTGGCGCAGCACCCGCGCCGCCTCTTCGCCGGTCACCGAGTTGATGGACATGTCACCACCCAGCTCCAGGCCGGCGAGCTTGCCGGTTCGGGGTTGCACCTCCATGTGCCAGTGGAACGGCTCACCGGGCACCCGGTGGAGGTAGCTGTTGAGGGGGGGAGTGTCCAGCGCGGCGGCGACGGCCAGGAAGTGCGCGGACAGGCAGTCGACCAGGTCCTCGGTGTGATCCGGTTTCTCGTCCAGGAAGTCGTCGCTCGCGGAGCGCGGCAGCAGCCAGGTTTCGAACGGCAGCTTGGGCGCGGCTGGACTCAGCACCACGTGGTGCCGGCCTTGGTAGATCACACGCTCCTGAGCGTGGGCACTGTCGATTTCCTTGAGGAAGAGGTCCTGGTCCAGGCGGTATTGCTCCAGCTCGAGGGCCAACCGTGGCGGCAACATCGGCAGGCCCAGCAGCTGGGTGTGGTTGTGGTCGATGGACGACCCGGCGGCGTAGCCGACGTTCTTGAACAGGAAGACGCATCGCACGTCCTCCTGGGACTCCAGGAACCTGATCCGCCGCCGCCACAGGGCCAGAGCGTCCCGCAGCACGCCGGGGGGGATCTGCGCGGGATGCGAGGTGTGCGTTCCGCCCTCCGCCACGACCTCGTGCCACCGACACGCCGGGTACTTGTTGGGGAATGCCCGCGCCGTCCAGGCGGTATCACCGGTGCGGTCGACCTCCGGCGGGGTCTCGTGCTCGCTGCCGGCGCAGAATGGACAGCGCTTGGATGCCGCGGTATTCGCGTCCGTATCCCGTGGTCGCTGGTGTCGGTTCGGCGCCATCAGGATCGGCCGGCCGGTGCTGGGGTCGAAGAGGATCCGGTGCTCTTCGCTCACTTCCCCCTCATTCTCCCGGGTCTTCGTGACACTGGGTGCAGATCTTGTCGCACTGCATCATCAGGTTCACCAGCGTCGCATGCTCCCTGCGGTCCGCGGCGGTCGCCAGATCCAGCAGCCACGCCCGAGCCTTCTCCGCGGACGCTCGTTCGACCGCGTCCGGACAATGCAGCCGGCTGTCCGTGGCGGAGAAGAGGGAGAAGTAGTACGCCCCGCGCCGTGACGAGTCGGCGATGAACTTGTAGTCGGTATCCGCGGGGTCCTTGCTCAACTCGTCCGTGAACGCGCCTTCCAGCGGGCGCATCTCATGCTCCATGAGGTTCTGCCAGTCCTCGTACCGCTGATACTGCGGCTGCGGAGTGGAGGTGCACGCGATCACCAACGCCAGCCCCATCCCGGCCAGGATCGGGCCACGGGGGCCGTGGGGGTGCAGTTGTTCTGGGGTCATGGGCGGCAAGGTTAGCAAAGCCAGCAGCCGGCCGTTACTGCTGCTTGCTCCTCTGTTGCTCCTGCCCCTGCTGCCTCTGCTCCTGCGGCTCCGTCCGCCCCTGCTCCTCCTGCGCCCGCTCCGCTTCCTGCTCCCGCTCCGCTGCTACTCCTGCTCCGCTGCTACTCCTGCTCCTGGTGGTCCTGCTCATCGGCCTCCGGGACGTCCGGAAAGCCCTGGCTGTGGATAGGGGTCTGTC
>QJVU01000494.1 GCA_003235605.1 Planctomycetota bacterium
GCCAGCTACCTGCCGGAGGATTTCGAGGCGTTGGCGACGGAAGGGGTGCTCGAGTTGACCGACGGTCCAGGTGAGTGGCTCCCCGGTATCGAGATCATCATAAGCAATGGCCACACGTGCTTCATGCAGCTGCCGCACATTCATGGTCCCGATGGTCACCTTGTGTATTGCGCAGACATCATCCCCACCTCGGCACACGTACCGGTTCCCTGGGTGATGGCGTACGACAACTTCCCGCTGCAGTCCATGGAGGAGAAAGAAGCCATCCTGGAGCGGGCGGAAGCTGAAGACTGGACAATCTTCTTCGAGCACGACCCCTTTGGCGCAGCCGCCAAGGTAGAACACACCAACAAGGGCTTCGCCGCCGGGACTCGGATCAACCTCTGATCCGCCATGGATGGGTCAAGGGATCTGGAGAGACTCAAGATCCAAAAAAAAGAAGTTCTCCAGCGAGAATCCGCGACACGATCCCACCAACTGTGAGGACGACCAGTCAGACCCACGATCTCGACTCCGTGATCCCGAACAGCGTGCCCACTCCTACCGAGACTGATCCGTTGTCGAGACGGGCCAGGGAAACGACCGGCCAGCAGCCAGCCTGACACGACGCCCACGTGGAACGATGGGCCCCGAGGCCGGTCCGGCTGGTCGCCCTCGCTTCTCCACAAGGCACACGGTGCTTGCTGCCGTCGCGGGGGCGCCCCCGAAGGGACCCTCGTGCGACAAGATTGGCTCTGGGAAAGGTTACCCCTGTTCGGGAACTCACTAGTCCCAGGCGAGTAGTTCCACCGCTACTCGTACACCACCCCTCTGGCACGGAGGGCAACAAAATGGCATCCACAGCAGCGTTTACCCTCGACGAAGCCAACTCGCACCTGCCGCTGGTAAGGGCGATTGCCGCCGAGATGACGGAGCGCCGCAGGCTGCGGCGTCGGCTGGCCCGGGAGCGTGAGCGGCTGGAGGCGGCCGCCACCCCAGAGGGCCTCACGATGGCCCTCAGCGACCTGGACGCCCGGATCTTCGAGCAGGACCAGGGCCTGGAAAGGGCCCAGCAGGAACTGCGGGATCTGGGCTTGGTGGTTCTACGCACCAATCCCCTGACGGTCCACTTCCCCGGCCAGACCCGCAACAGCCAGGTGGTTTTCTGCTGGCAGGAAGGCGAGCAGAGCGTGTGCCACGGCCACGCGGTCGGTGAGGAACAGGAACCCCGCCGGCCCCTGAAGGTGCGCATCACCGACGTACCCCGCCAGTAGGTCACAGGACTGCAGGCAGTTGCCGGTCGGACGGTGGCTGGGACGGTTTGCACGAGGGTGGTGGAGACGTCATAGTGAGCCCGTTGTTCCACTACGTCAGCCTGTACCGCTTGAAGCCCGGGGTCACGTTGGACCGCGTGCGCACTGCGCGCGAGGAGCTGGCCGCGCTGGTAGAGACATTGCCCGGGGTGCTGCACTTCACGGTCACCGACAATCTGTCGGACCGAAACCGTGGCTATACCCTGGCGCTGTTTTCGCTGTTCGAGAGTCGGGACGCCTGTGAGATCTTTCAGCGGCACCCGAGCTACCAGCAGGTGTGGGAAAGCCAGCTGCAGCCCGTGATCGATGCTCAGATCATCGCCGAAGGGGAAGGTTGATTCCGCTTGATCCGCCCCAGCGAACTGCTGCAATGCGACCATGGCCACCCACAAGCGGATTGCGGTCACCGGCGCAGCTGGGCAGCTTGGATACAGCTTGCTGCCAAGGATCGCCGCAGGCGATATCTTCGGAAGGGATACCCGTGTCACCCTCCAGCTCCTGGAGATCCCTCCCGTGCTACCAGCCCTGGAAGGCGTCAAGATGGAGCTCTGCGACTGCGCCTTCCCACTGCTCCAGGGAATTGTATGCACCGACAAGCCCAAGGTTGCCTTCAAGGACGCGGATCTGATCCTTCTGGTCGGTAGCAAACCCCGAACGAAGGGACAGGAGCGCAAGGATTTGATCCGTGAGAACGGGCCGATCTTCGTGGGGCAAGGCCAGGCCATAGACGAGGTGGCGAACAACGACGTGCGCGTCGTGGTCGTGGGGAACCCCTGCAACACCAACTGCCTGATCGCGATGCGGAATGCCAGAGACGTACCGGACGAGCGCTTCACCGCCATGACCCGCCTGGACCAGAACCGGGCAGTGGCTCAGCTCGCCCTCAAGGCAGGCGCCTCGTGGGCAGACGTCAGGAACGTCATCATCTGGGGGAACCACAGCAACACGCTGTTCCCCGACTGGCATCACGCCACCATCGGCAGTCACAGTGCGGCCGCCGCCGTCAACGATGGGGCCTGGCTCAGGGACGAGTTCATCAGGACCGTGCAGGAGCGAGGCAAGGCCGTGATCGAAGCACGCGGCCATTCGTCGGCTCTGTCGGCAGCGAGTGCCGCTATCGACCACTGCCGCTCACTCTACTCGCCCACGCCACCGGACCAGTTCACATCTCTTTGTGTGAAGTGCGATGGCAGCTACGGCATCGAAGAAGGGCTGGTTTGTTCCATGCCATGCACCACCGACGGCAGGGGAAACTGGCAGATCGTGACCAACCTGCAGTTGAACACCTTTGCCACGGGGATGATCCAGACCAGCGTTCTCGAACTCACCGAGGAGCGGAACACGGTCAAGGATCTCCTCGGTTGATGCCTTGGAGGCCTGGCAGGTTGTGTTGCTCCTCGCCGTGGCCGTCTGCATCGGGTGGATCAACAACATCGCCGGCGCCGCGGGGGCCATCGGTCTGGTTGCTCTGCAGTCTCTCCTTGACCTCGGCATCAAGGAAGCCAACGTTACGTTGCGGCTGTCCGCCCTGGCCATCGGCCTGGCCGGCATGGCCGGGTTTCTGAGCCGCGGTCAACGGATCCCTGGACGCATGTGGGTGCTGGGCTTGTTCACCATTCCGGGCGCACTGCTGGGATCCTATCTCGCCCTCAAGCTTCCTGGCTGGGCCTATTGCACATGCCTCGCGGCAGTCCTGCTGGCGGTGCTCGTCCAACAATTGGTTCGTGGCGCCTCCGCAGAAACGGGAACCCGGGCAAAGCCACCCGAGTGGCTGCTGGTTCTGGTCTTCAGCCTGGTAGGTCTCCACATGGGCTTTCTCCAGGTGGGCTTTGGTCTCGTCTGCATCCTGGCCCTCGGTGCCATCCACAGTCGCAACCTGGTAGAGATCAACTCTGCCAAGATGGCCTTGGTGGTGGTCTCAGCCGCGACCAGCACAACCAGCATGGCCTTCAGCGACGAGTTCAAGTGGGGCCCTGCGATCATCCTTGGCCTCGGCGCCGGTATCGGCAGCTTCCTGGCGAGCCGTTGGTCCGTACGCAAGGGGCACGGCGCTGTCCGAATCGTGGTCATCGGAATCTGCGGGTCGGTGCTTGCATGGCTTGGGTGGCAAGCGCTCGCGGTTTAGGCGGTCGCGCTTTGCACCGAAACGCTCGGCAGGTACACCTTGGTGCAAATGACCAAGCACATCATGATCACCGGCGCCAGTTCGGGCATCGGCGCGGCCATCGCTCGGCGCCTGGCCACCAAAGACAACCGCCTTTCACTGGGCGCGCGCCGGACAGAGCGCCTGCCGGGTGTCGTGGACGATGCCTTCCACGGGCTGCTCGATGTCACTGAGGAAGGATCGGTTGAGCGCTTCCTGGAAGCAGCGGTCGCCGCCAACGGTCCTGTCGACGTGCTGATCAACAACGCCGGCCTGGCTCGGGGGCTGGAACGACTTGCCGAAGCGGACGGGCGGGCTTGGCGCGAGATGATCGAAACCAACATCTGCGGCGTGTTGAGTGTGACCAGGCGTGTGCTGCCACAGATGATCGCGCGCCGGGCCGGCCACATCGTGATGCTGGGTTCCATTGCCGCGCGCGAGTCGTACGAGGGGGGCAGCGTCTATTGCGCAACAAAGCGCGCCCTGCAGGCGATAGCCGAGGCCATCAGGCTCGAGGTCCTCGGTACCGGGGTGAGGGTCTCCAGCATCGATCCCGGTCTCGTCCACACCGAGTTCAGCCTGGTACGCTTCTCCGGTGACGTGGCCAGAGCCATGAAACCCTACGAGAACATGCGGCCGCTCATGGCCGAAGACATCGCCGAATGCGTTGAGTTTGCGCTGTCGCGACCGGCACACGTGAACATCGATTCGCTTCTGGTCATGCCTACTGACCAGGCAGGGGTCGGAAAGGTGCACCGCCTGCCTCCAGACTGAACCGCGATGCAATGGGAGTACTTCTTCCTGCTGTCCCTGGCGATCGGCGCCATCGTTCTTCTGGTGCTCGAGAAGGCACCGCTCAGCGTGGTCGGCATCGGTTTGGTGATCCTGACCGCGGCGTTCGGCATCGTCGACGCCCAGGAGGCCATTTCCGGGTTTGCAAACCAGGCCGTCGTCACGATAGCGGCCCTCTACATCGTTGGTGAAGGCTTCCTGCGCACCGGCGCAGCGTCGATTCTCGCCGACAAGATCCTCCACCGTACAGGTGGCACCGAGCTGACCGTGCTGCTGTTGATCACGGTCATGGCAGGCATGTTGTCGGCGTTCGTCAACAACACACTCGTGGTGGTCACGTTCCTTCCCGTGATCACGACCATCTGCCGTGACACCGGCATTGTTCCATCCCGGCTGATGATCCCGATGTCCTACGCATCGATCTTGGGTGGGATGTGCACGCTGGTGGGAACTTCGACAAACCTCCTGGTACACAGCAAGCTCATCGAGGCCGGACAGCCTGGTTTTTCGATGTTCGAGATGACGGGATGTGGAGTGATACTGGCGGGGCTCGGCATCCTCTACCTGAGCCTCGTGGGCCGTCTCCTGCTGCCCACCGTACCCTCCCTTGCCACTCAGGCCGGAACGGAGGCCATCCGTGAGTTCGTGACCGAGATCACCGTCGCGCGCCGCAGTCCACTGATCGGCACGCTCGTTGCGAGCATCGGCGAACGCAAGGGCGAACGGGCGCGCCCGGTGACGTTGGTCCGCAACGAGCACCTCATGGGTCCGCCCTTTCAGAACCTTCGCGTCAAGGCCGGTGACAGCTTGATGGTCGCCGGCCCCGTCCAGGATCTCACCGTGCTGCAGCGCGAGAGTGATTCCGACATCAGCCCGATGAGTGGAGACCGCTACGACCCGCGCAGAATGACGTTCTTCGAGCTGGCGCTCAAGCCGAACTCGGGCCTGGTTGGTCGTCGCATCCAGGATCTGGCGCTCAAGCGCGAGCACAATGCCGCCGTGGCCGGATTGCTGCGTGCAGGGCAGCACCATCGCCAGCGCTTTGCCGACATGACGCTCAGTGGCGGCGACGTGCTGCTGGTCTTCGGCGACGACCGGAGCAAGGAGTCCCTGCGCAGGAGCAGGGACTTCCACCTGATCGAGGGTATCGGAGACCACGTCAGCCATCTTGAAAAAGCCCCGGCGGCATTCCTGGTCACCGCAGCTGTCATCGCCATGTTCGTCACGGGGTATCTGGACATCACAATCGCTGCGCTTGTGGGGGCGCTGCTGATGGTGCTCACCGGCTGCCTGACCGTGCGTCAGGCCCACCAAGCCGTGAACTGGCCGGTTCTCATCTTCATTGCGGGAGCCCTGGCTCTGAGCAGGGGAGCCGAGGTGTCTGGCGCCAACGATGCACTGGCCCAAGCGACCACCCAAGCCTTCGGGAGCTTGACGCCTCATGCTCTCATGGCACTGCTGTTCATGAGCTCGGTCCTCCTCACGGAAATACTCACGAACACTGCAGTGGCAGTCATCTTGACGCCGGTTGCGCTGCACATTGGCGGTGTCGTCGGAATCCACGACCCCCGCGCCCTCGTCATGGCAGTTGTCTTCGGCGCCAGCTGCTCTTTCGCAAACCCCCTGGGCTACCACACCAACCTGCTGGTGTTCGGCCCCGGAGGCTACCGGTTCCGGGACTTCCTGAAGGTCGGTCTGCCACTCGACCTCCTGATGTGTGCCGTGGGAGTCATGGTCATCCCGTTGTTCTGGCCGATACGTGGGTAGGCCCGGACCGCGAGCCGACGTCGCCGCTCCTCGAAACCATGCCAGATCACCCCAAGGCCTGCTCAACGGCAGCACAGAGCATGTGCACGCAGAGCAGATGGCTCTCCTGGATGCGGGCAGTGTTGTGGGACGGCACCCGCACAGCGATGTCAGCCAGATCCGCCATCTCGCCCGGTCGGGTGGAAACCAACGCGCCGGTCTTCATGCCGATGGCCTTGGCCGTTCGCATGGCCTTGACGACGTTCTGGGAAGACCCGGATGTCGAGATGCCGATCAGCATGTCCCCGGAGGCTGCCAGGGCGCTCAACTGGCGGGCGAAGATCTCCGTGAACCCGACATCATTGCCCACCGCGGTAAGAGTCGGCACCTCGTGGCCAAGGGCGATGGCAGGGTAGCCGGGCCGGTCCTTTTGCTCGAACCACCCCACGAGTTCTCCGGCGGCATGGGCGGCGTCACAGGCCGAGCCGCCGTTTCCGCAGAAGAACAGCTTTCCACCATCTCTGAGGACCTGCACCGCGGCTTCGCAGAGGGCCTGGATCTCGTCCACACACGTCTGCAGCAACTGCTCCTTGGTCTGGATGCTGGCCTGGATGGTGGCCTGGATGCTCGCTCGGAGCGTGCCTCCCCTCGACCGCTCTGCCCCGTCAGGACTCATGATCGGGGTGATGGTAGGCCCTTTGGTGCCGCCGGCACGCAACAAAGCGATGATCACTGAATCTGGCCAAATTGACAGATGCTGGAGGTCAGAACGGCCTGTTTTGGGCCGCATCCGGTGTATTGCACCCCTAGTCCTGTCACTTTTGCGGTTTTTGACATGCACTTGGAACCTGTAGGGGTACCGTTCTGCGGCAGAACAGGTGGCCGCGTGGCCCGCCGAACATGCCAACCAAACAATCCCACAAGGAGCGGAAAGGGAGACCGTCCATGACCCAACTCTCTGTCGATACCCCACAGATCCAGTCGACCTACACGAGGGATCAGATCGAGGACATCCTGGCCAAGGAAGACGTCAAGTTCCTGCGCCTGTCGTTCACGGACATCATGGGCACGAACAAGAACGTCGAGGTGCCAACTTCACAGTTCGAGAAAGCACTCGACGGCCAGGTGTTGTTCGACGGCTCTTCCATCCAGGGCTTTGTGCGGATCGAAGAGAGCGACATGCTCCTGCATCCGGACTACGACACATTCCGGATCTTCCCCTGGGCCACCCCGAGCCATGGCAAGGCAGCCCGCATCCTCTGCAACGTCAAGAATCCCGATGGTTCGCCGTTCGCCGGCTGCCCGCGCTCGGTGCTGATCCGACAGATGAACACCGCCAAGGAGGTCGGTACCCAGCTCAATGCCGGCCCGGAAGCCGAGTTCTTCCTGTTCGAGCGTGATGAGAGAGGTAGCTTCACAACGATCACGCATGACGAGGCCGGCTACTTCGACGCGGCGCCCCTGGACAATGCAGAGCTGGCGCGCTGTGAGATCACCAATGCCCTACATGCCATGGGGCTCGAAGTGGAGGCGGCACACCACGAGGTTGCTCCTGGCCAACACGAGATCGACTTCCGCTACAGCAATGCGTTGCATACCGCCGACAACCTGACCGCTTTCAAGTTCGTCGTGCGAAAGATCGCAAAGGACTTCGGCCTGCACGCGACCTTCATGCCGAAGCCAATCTTCGGCATCAATGGCTCAGGCATGCACGTGCATCTCTCGCTGTTCAACGCGGATGGCACCAAGAACCTGTTCTACGACAAGGATGCTGAATGGCAGCTG
>QJVU01000735.1 GCA_003235605.1 Planctomycetota bacterium
CATCACATGCAGCGTGCACGGGACGCGGGCCCTCGCTCGACAACCGCTCACCCCGGCCCTCGACAGCGATCTCGGCAAGCTGCTGGCCCGATTCGGCGGCATGACCGCGACATTGACCTTCCTGCCGGAAGGACTGCGTGCCGTGGTCGAGATCGAGCACTCGGACCTTGCTGGCAGGAGGTAGGCTGCTCGGTTCAGTTCACCTTCAGCACTGCCGCCATGGCGGTATCGCCGGCGGCACAACCGCTGAAAAGGCCGTAGCCCCCGCCGGCCAGGACCAGCTCCTCGATCAGCTCGATGATCACGCGCATGCCTGTAGGGCCCTGGGGATGGCCGAAGATCAGCGGCGAGCCGAAGCGGTTCATCTTGTCGGGGACGATGTCGGTCTCCCGGCAGAAGTAGACATCGTTGATGGCGAAGGGGTTGTGGGTCTTGATCGCCGCCAGGTCGCCGATGCCGATTCCGGCTTGGTCGAGGGCCATCTTCGCTGCCGGCACCACGGCCATGGGCATGAAACCCTTCTTCACCCTGGCCGAGCCAAAGGACAGCACCTGGATGGTGATGTTCTTGTCCGTGCTCAGGCGTGCGGCCTGTTCCTCGGTGCACAGCACCATGCCGGCGTTGCCGTCTGCAGGATAGGTCTGGGAGCCGAAGGTGACCGTGCCGCCCTCCAGCATCGGCCTGAGTCCTTTGAGCCCTTCTTCGGTGGTGGGAAACACGCCCTCGTCCGCCTCCACCAGGAGGGTCTTCTTGCCCTTCTGGATCTCCACCGGAAACATGTAGCGCTTCTGGAATGCGCGGTCGTCCTTCAGCGACTCCTCGTACTGCTGGTGCCGGATGAGGGTGATCTCGTCCTGCTCTTCGCGGGTGATCCCGGCCTCCTTGGCGACGTTCTCCGCAGTCTGGATCATCGCGCCGCCGGCGTGGGGGTCCTTGTTGAAGTTGTCCCAGACCCACTCCTCGGCATCGACCTTGCCCCCGATGCCCCCAGGGTCGGGATAGACGATGTGGGGACCATTGCTGGTGCGGTCACATGTGATCCCCAGGGTGCACGTGGTCGTGCCGGTCTCGAGCTCGGCGGCGGCAGTCTGCAGCACCCGCGCCGAGGTGGCGCAGGCCTGGGAGATCACCGGCCCCGTCATGTTCTCGGCCCCCAGCATCGCGGCCACCCAGGGTGCACCGTAGAAGCTGTGCTTCTGGGGAACCGTGAAGCCAAGGACGATGCTGTCGAAGCCGTCCGGTTGGATCCGGCGTTCGCTCAGGAACCGTCGAGCGGTTGCCGCTACCAGCCTCAGGGAGTGTGCCTGGCTCAGGGAACCCTGCCAGCGGCAGAAGGGGCTGCTCCAGTATGCGCGATAGGGGATGTAGGTCTTTTCGAAGGTCGCCATGACCGAGCGAGTACCTGAACCCGTGGGCCGCGACAAGTCGCCCTAGTGCGGGTTCTGCCGCTCCAGAGCTCGAGCGCGGCAGGGGTGGTCAGTCGTCTCGTGCGCGCAGCTCGAGAACCTCCTGACGGCCGTTGCCGGGGACTCCCGCTCCCGTTGTTGCGAACCCCGGCAGCTCGCCCAGGACACGGTCACCCACCCACACGTCGCAGGCCACAGGCGGCGCCGGGTCGAGCTGGAGGTTGCCCCCGCTGTCGATGGGGAAGCTCCAAGCGAATGCGCAGGTCTTGGAGCGGAGTATGGCGCGTGGCAGTTGCACGGGCGTGCCGTCCTTGCGAAGCAACCGGACGACCACGCGGCGGTGCTCGAGATCGAATACCCGCTCGACGGTCTGGCCCGGTTGGAGCGTTATCCACTCCGGATGCAGGAAACACTTGTAGTTGCCATCCACGGGCTGGCGCAGACCGACGCGGTAGCGACCGGCAGGGATGTCCGCCAGCGTGAAGCTGCCATCCGCGGCCACGATGTCAGTGTCGACCACCATGCCCTTGGCCGGGTAGAGGGAGACTGCAGCGACGCCTTCGGGCGCACGTCCGCAGACCAGCACCCTGCCCGTCAGCTTCGCGGGCATGTGGGCACTGGCTTCGAGGTCGAGGGTGACCTCGCCCCCGTCCACGAGCTCGACCTTCGCCAGGGCCGGTTCGCGCACGTCGTTCCCGAACTGCAGGTGCAGGCTCCACTGCCCGGGCGGCAGGTTGCGCAGATCGAAAGAGCCGTCGCTTCGGATCGGCAGCACGCCGTGCTCCTGCCGTGGGAAGCGACGGAAGGCGTCCTGGTGCAGCAGCACCAGGCCGATGTCCGGGACAACGAGCTCCTTGGGCGCAAGGACCCCACACAGGCGGGCGCCGTCGCGCACCACGAGTCGAATGGGCTGATCGCCGGTGGGGATCGGTTGCTCCTTGAACAGCGTCGCCAGGTGGCCCCGCCCCTTCACCTGCAGGGTCAGCGTGTTGAGCCGGGTCGGAACATGGAGCGTCACACGGCCAGTCGCGTTGGTGCTGCCCCGGCCGAGGAGCGAGTCCGAGCGCACCTCGTGGATGGGTTCCTCGTCCTCGGGATCCACCTCCAAGACCTCGACGCGGGTCTGGGCGACCGGTTGGCCGCGCACGTCGCACACCTGGATCCTCACGGCCTGCGCGGACTCCAGCTCGATCCGTACCGGTGCGGCCTTCCCTTCCGGCAGCGCGAACTGCACCACGTCGCTGCTCACCAGGGCTGGGTCCCGCGGCACGACCTGGATCTGGTTCTTGCCGGGCCACACCTTGTCGACGACCAACCGGCCGCCGGTGTGGTGGCCGGCAAGCCGGAAGGCCCGATCGCCGGTGGCCAGATCGCGCCCACGGTGCAAGACCACAGGGCTGCAGATCACGCCGAAGTCCGTGACCGGCCTGCCATCCTGCTTGCTCACGACCAGCACCTCGACGGTCCGGGCGGGGCCGCCGCAGACGGTGATACCCCGCTCTCCCCAGCGCGCGGCAAGGCCGCCAGCCGGGGGCACGACGGTGCCGTCGCTGCCGAACCAGAGCTCGACCGCATGACTGGCCTCGGCGTGCCGTGAGTCCGACCGCCGGACGACGAACCGCCCATCGGCGCCGCTCTCCCCGCAGCCCACAGTGATGTTCTGCCCGGGCAACGCCGCAGAGACCCGGACGCCTGCCAGGGGCTTCCCGCGGGCGTCGGCCACGATGCCCTCGATGGCCGGGTTGCCGACCATCGAGAGGCGCAGCGTCGCGACTCCCCCCGGGGCCAGGAACACCCGGCCGGGACCCTGTGGTTGGTAGCCGTTGGCACGCAGGTACAAGGGCTGCAGTCCCGGCGGCACCGCCGATGGGATCTCGAAGCTGCCGTCGATCCCCGTGGTTGTTGCGGTTCCGCTGCTGGTGTGATCGAAGCGGCGCAGAGCCTGGTCCATCTCCGCGTTCGGGAAGCGCACCCAGGCGCGCTGCACCGGCTGGCCGCTGTCGTCGACGACCACGCCACGCACACGGATCCCTTCGTGCATCCGGATGTCACCAAGGTGGGTCTCCCCGGTCAACTCATCCGCGTACCACGTGCCGATCCGCTGGACGCGGTCGGGCCGCGCGAAGACCAAGCCGAGGGCATGGGCTCCGCCCCGAGGCAGCACGCCGCGGAGCCGGAATCGGCCATCCTCGTCGCTGCGCGCCGGCTGCGGCTCGACCAGCTCTCCCTGGGCATAGCGGTAGTCGGTCTCCGGCTCCATGGACCACGCGCGCAGTGTGATCTCGACTCCGGCCAGCGGACGTCCCGTTGTCCAGTCCACGCACCGGCCGTTGAAGGTCACCTCGCGACCGCCAACCGAGTCGCGCATCTGTGGCGCGAGTGCCACGGCAACCGGTGAGCGGTTACCCACAGCGGTGCTGTCGCCGGCAGACTCCGGCGCGGTGGCGATACCACCCTGTGCCCGGTGTCCGTGCTCGTACGCTGTTTCTGGCCGGATCTCGCTCCAGGGTTGCCAGATCCACAAGGCCACGAGCGCCAGCGCCGCGGCGGTGATCGCGAGGGTCTTCTTCATGAGGGTCAGCGTCGACAGCGTCGTCAGCGTCAGGGTCGCCCCGCCTGCCGGGGTGATGGTCGTGGCAGTCGCGTTCAGAATGTGGTGGCGCATGGCCGCCAGCTGTTGTGGCGTGAGCAGCGCGGCGGTCGGTGCGACACCGGCAGCGAACCCCGCGGGCAGCAGCTGGCGCAGACGCTCCAGGCCGCGGTGCAGCTGGGCCCGCACCGTTCCCCGGTTGCGGCGCAGGCGCTCGGCGATCTCCCGAGCCTCCAGGCCGCCGAGCAGGTGCAGCTGCAGGACCTCCGTGTAGGGTTCCTGCATCTTGGCAAGGTGTTTCCGCAGGGCCTCGCTCAGCTCCCGGGTGCAGGCGTGCACGTGGGGATCCTCGCGTGGACCCGTCGCTGGCAGCCGCTCGGGATCCGGGCGCCGGACCCGCTCCCGCACCAGGTGATGCCACTGGTGGGTGAGGATGCCCAGCATCCACGGCAGCAGGCGATCACCGGCCCGGTACCGGTCGCGCTCCTCGAGCACGGCCACGAACGTGGCCTGCACGAGCTCTTCGACCTCGCTCGTGTCCCGACACAGGTGTGCCGCCAGCTTCCCGAGCTTCGCGGCGGTGGCGTCGAAGACTGCCGCCATCAGCTCCGGGTCGCCGGAGGCGCGGAACGCCAGGAATCGTTGCTCGAGGCTCGTGGCCATGGCCCACCATTGTTCCCGGGGGGCCACCGGCTGTTGCGGCAGGCAGGAGGTTTTCCGCCGGTGGACCGCCGGCGCGAGACCGGCGGCCGCTGGCTCCGGCTTCCGCTAAGGCTTCGTCATCCTGCCCAGGAACAGGATCGTCCCCGACCACAGGTCGCGGATCATGAAGACGAAGGGCCGCTCGGCGTTGAAGTAGGGCACGAAAGGCATCCGGCGGGGGGCGGCGCCCTTGATACCAGCGGCCACCATCGTAGCAGCGGCCGCCTCGGTGCCCTCTTCATCGACGGTGACGAACGCCTTGTGCAGGACCGCCTGGATGAACAGCTGCTCCGCGGGGTCGGTGGTCGTGGTCATGCCGGTGAAGTCGGCGCCGTTGAGACCCGTCGAGGGATTGAAGGCTCGCGGCATGCCAAGCTCCTTGAGGGCGTCGTTCAGCTTGTAGGCGGTCTCCGCCTTGAAGCGTGGCATGCGCACACTGGTCTTGCGCTTCTCCAACTTCGAGAGCCAGGTGGCCACGTTCTTGGCAGTGAGCTTCGCTTCCAACGCGCCCAGGCCGTCGGGGTCGACGGGGAGCAGCAGCACCATGGCCAGGTCATGGCCCTGGTAGGGCAACTCCAGGATCTGGAAGCCGCCGGTGTCCGGGTAGAGTCCCTCCTTCTGACCGACGTCGATCATCCTGGGTGAGTCGAAGGACGAGCCGTCGGCGTTCACCGCGGCGTACCGGCACTCCTCGAGGCCGTAGTGGCGCATCATGTTTGCCTGAACCGTCGCACCGCTGGCGGTCGTGAAGCTGCCCGGCTTGGTCCGCTCCTTGACGAAGGGGGTCAGCCAGTGGGCCTTGAAGTAGATGGCGTTCACCAGCGCCAGACGGGTGTTCCTGTTGATCACCGGCTCGTAGGCGAGGTTCTTGATCCGCCCCTCGGTCTGCTTCTCCACCCAGGCATTGATGCGCGCGACCTCCCTGGCCGGATCGCTCCGGAAGTCCGCGGGGATGAACGCACCGGTCTCGTAGCTGGCATCGATCACCCGGAGGTAGTCCTTGTCGAAGGGGTAGGTCTTCTGTCCCCACAGGGCGTTGGCGATGGACAGCCGGTAGCTCTTGACGTTGCCGGCGAGGGAGTCGTACTCCCTGCCCAGGGCGCGCATCTCGCGGCGGGCCTCGTTGCGGGCACGGCGATCGCCGGCCGCTTGCGCAGCGTCGATCCGCTGCTGCACCTGGCGCATGCTCGCGGTCAACTCGGCGATGCGCTGCCGCAGCTTCTCCTGCTCCGGCGACTGCCCGGCGCGGAGCAGCCGGTTCAGCTCGGCGTAGCCGCCGTGGATCTTGGCGAGCTCGAAGGGGATCCTCTGCGCGTCTTCGCCGACGCGGCGGGCAGCCTCGGGCCAGCGCAGCACCTTGGCCATCTCTTCTGCGGTCAGGCCGCGGGCACCCTCCGCCGTCATCGTCAGGGCGGTTGCTATCGAGTACGGGGAGAAGAACAGGTTCTCGCCCTTGTGGGAGGCGGCCAGCGTGCGGTACAGGTCGAAGCCGAAGTTGCCGCTGCTGGTGGCGACCACCTTCGTGGGGGGGTCGCCCTGGGGTGCGACGGCCAGCTCGTTGGCGCCGACCACGGCGGCACCCAGGGCATTGCTCAGCGTCACGGTGCCGGACAGCACCAGGACGCGGGTCAGGTTGCGGGACATGGTCATGGTCTCCTTGGTCTTGGTTTTCACAATGGTCTCGTGTGCCCCGACGAAGAAGGCCGTGCCATGGGCGTGGACCTCTCCGTACGGGGTCGTGATCGAAAGGGTGCCTGCTGACGTGCCCGTCGATTGGACGAACAGCTCGCCCCGGGTCAGGTGGATCCGTCGCGGTTGGAGCACGGTGAACTCGGCGTCGCCGGTGGGCTGCGCTCTCCAATTGGCAACGAGCTCTACGCCGAAGTGACCGGTTTCCGGCGGCCAGAACCAGAAGATCCCGAAGGCCAGGAGGAGAGCGGCCGCGAGGGCCTGCAGGACGCGGGGCCATCGCCAGGCAAGGGGCCGGGGCTGTTCCGCGGCGGCCGGCACCGCCGCTGCCACGGCGCCGTGGTGCCAGCGCAGGAGAGCATCCACTTCGAGCTGGTCGACTGCGGCCTCGAGGAGGTCGTCGTCCTCGAGGAGCTGCTGCAGGCGCTGGTGATCCGTGACGTCCAGGTCGCTGTGCTCCCGGGCACTCAGCAGGCGCTGCAGTTCCTCGCGGCTCATGTGATTGCCTCCTGCTCCTGCTGCCGCAGGGCGGCACGGATGCAGTCCGCCAGGAGTTGGCGGATCCGGAACAGGGTCACGGCCACGACGTTGGTCGAGCGCGACTGGGATGTGGCGATGTCCTGCACGCTTTCGCCGTCGGCGTAACGCCGTTGCACCAGCTGGCGCTGGTGCTCCGACAGGCGTTGCAGACAGCCGGCGAGGGCCACCTGGCGCTCGTCGAGGTGTCTTGCCCGCGCCGCCATCCGGTCGGCAATGCGGTCCACCACGCTTTCATCGAACGTCAGCCGTTCGCGGCGGTGGCGCTGTCTGGCGGCGCGGACCTGGTTGCGGGCGATCGCAAAAGCCCAGGGAAGGAACTCCCGTTCCGGGTCGTAGTCGTTCGCCTGCTCCCAGAGAACCCGGTTGCTCTCCTGGAAAACGTCGTGGGCGAGGTGGGGTTCGGCCACCAGGGCGAACACGAAGGCGTAGAGCCGCGCCTGGTTCGCGGTCAGCAGCCGGGCAAAGGCCTCGGAGGGGGCTGAAGTGTGGGCGGCCATCGGGTCGAGCGCTCGGATCCTCGTAGTGAGCACGACCCCGGCCATGCATTACAACAGAATCGTGATTTTTGGTCTGCAGCAGGAACGTGCGACGGTCGCCGCCCTCGTCAGCCTCCTCATCCTCGTCACCGCAGCTGCCTTCCACCCACTGCTGCTCGGTGGGTTCGAGTTCGTGAACTACGACGATGCGCAGATCGTCTACCTGAACCCCGAGTTCCTGCGCGAGGGCGGACCGCGACTCTCCTGGATGTTCGCCGTCACGCCGGAGCAAATGCGGAACTGCAGCCG
>QJVU01000126.1 GCA_003235605.1 Planctomycetota bacterium
GGTGTAGCTGCCCGACATCTGCGCCCGGGCAACGCCGACGACCAGCAGGAACACGACGATGGAAGACAAGAGGAGCCGCATGGATCTTCTCCGTGGAGGTCTCGGAAGGGTCGAAGCCAAGCAGCCAGGATACCGTTTCTGCTGGCGTGCCAGAAGCTCAGAGCCGTTCGGGTCCGGCGATGTGGCCCAGGAACGCCGATGCTGCAACCACCAGCGGGCTGGCCAAGTAAACCTTCCCTGGTCCGGAGCGCCCGGGGAAGTTGCGGTTGATGGCCGAGACCGTGACCTGCCCCGGATCGTTGGATACACCGGGGCCCGCCTTGATGCAGGCGCCACAGCTGGGATCGATGAGGTGGACGCCGGCCTGCTCGAAGAGCTGCACGTAGCCCATGCTCTCCGCGTAGTCGCGGATCCGCTGACTGCCGAACTGGATGTACAGGTCGACGCCGTCGGCAATGTGCATTCCCTTTTCGAACGCCTTGCGCACGACGCTGGCGTACATGTCCATGTCCGCCTTCTTGCCGCCGGTGCAGGAGCCTCCGTAGGCGATGTCGATCTTCACCTTCTCCGGCAGCTCGCTCAGGGGGACGCCGTTGCGGGGATCCCCGGGCGTTGCCACCATCGCCACCATGGCGGAGAGGTCGATGTCGAAGAGCTTGCAGTAGATCGCATCGGCGTCGGCGGCCACGATGCCCCGCCGGATCTCCTCTTCGGGCAGGCCGCGGATCTCCCTCAGGTATTCCACCGCCACGTCGTCGGCCGCGATGATGCCGGTGAAGCTGCCTGCCTCCACAGCCATGTTGGTAAGGGTGGCGCGCTCGTCCATCGGCAGCCCGAAGACGCCATCGCCAGCAAACTCGAGGACCTTGCCGATGCCCTCGCCGCTCTTGAAGAACTCGTCGCTCAACAGATAGAGCACCACGTCCTTCGCGCACACCCCTTCGGGCAGCCTGCCGCGCAGGTTGACCCGCGCAGTCTCCGGCACCCGGACCCGTACGTCCTTGGTGAACCAGGCATTGGCCATGTCGGTGGAACCGACACCAAAGGCGAAGCACCCCAGCGCCCCGGCCATGCAGGTGTGGGAATCGGTGCCCGCCACCACCTGGCCGGGCATTGCCAGCTCCTCGACGACGATGTTGTGGCAAATGCCGACCGAGCCGGCCGCCTTGCCGTTGCGGGTCACCTCGCCGTAGAGCTTGATACCCTGGGCGTCGGTGAACCTCTCCTGCACGGTGGCGAGGCTCTGGGCCTGCTCCCGCAGCCCCATCTTGACGTGGGCCTCGGGCATCACCCGGTCCAGGAACGTCAGGTGGTCACGAAACGCGAACACCGACTCCGGGTCCTTGATCGTCGCATCGTTCCCCAGGCCCATGCGGAACAGGGACTCCGCCATGGGCGTGACGTACTCATGGGTGAAGCGCACATCGGTGCGCACGAACAGCGCATCCCCGGGTTTCACGGCCGCGATGCCGGTGGCGCCGGTCCTTGCGTCGGCAATCGCCCGGCGCGCGATGATCTTCTCGCACAGGGTCATGGGACGCGGCGCCGTCTCGACCGCCGGTGGCATCTCCTCGCCACGGAGGCGTGCCTTGTTGTAGGCAAACAGGCCACCCCGCCGGACGATCGCCGCGCTGATCGGATCCAGGCCTCTGGTGAACTCGTCGATGGGGATTTCCTCGCCCCGCTGGACCCTCTCGATCAGGCCGAAATCAGTCGAGGTCAACAGCCCGATGTTCTGGCAGTTCTGGCCGTAGATCTTCTCGATGCTCTTCGCGATCACCAGTTGCACGCCGGCCTTGAGCTCGGAGAACGGTGCGGTTTCGCGGCTGCTGCCGCAACCCTTGCTGATGCCGCTGACAATGACACCGAAGCCACCGTTCTTGATGGCGTCCTTCTCGACGACTCCGCCTCGCAAACCCAGGAGACAGTACCTCGCCAGGGTCTCGTCGTAGTAGTAGCAGACCCAACCCGGGGTGATCTCGTCCGTGGAGATGTTGTCGATCAGCTTCCCTACCTGGTCGAAGTCGAGTTCCCTGCCCTCGTAGAGCTGTGCCCGGAGGAGATCCTCATCCTCAGTCAGGTACAGCACACGGCCCGAGACCTTGACTTGTGTTCGCATCTAGATCCTCTCCAAGATCATGGCAATGCCCTGGCCACCGCCGATGCAGGCGCTGGCACAGCCGAGGCTCTTGCCCGAATCCTCCATCTCCCGCACCAGCGTCAGCAGCAGCCGGGTTCCGGTCGCGCCGAGCGGGTGACCGAGGGCAATCGCGCCACCATTGACGTTGACCTTGTCCCGATCCAGGCCAAGCGCCTTCTCCACGCCCAGGTACTGGGCCGAGAACGCCTCGTTGATCTCGAACAGGTCGATGTCCTTCTGTTCGAGCCCCGCCCGAGCCAGAGCCTGGGTGATGGCCGGCACTGGGCCGATACCCATGATCTCCGGCGGCACACCACAGACGCCCCAGGACCGGATCCTCACCCTCGGAGCCAGACCAAGCTCCTTCGCATGGGCCGCGGTCGTCACCACCAGCGCCGCCGCGCCATCGACAATGCCCGACGCGTTGCCGGCAGTCACCGTGCCGTCCTTGCCAAACGCGGGGCGCAGGCTGCTGAGCGCCTCCATGCTGGTGTCCGGCTTGATGTGGTCGTCGGTGTCCACGACGATCTCCTTCCTCCCCCGCTTGACCGTGACCGGTACGATCTCGGCACCGAACTTCCCGGCTTGCACCGCTGCCGCCCCCAGCCTGTGGGAGCGCAGCGCGTATTCGTCCTGCGCCTGTCTCGAGATCTCGTACTTTCTGGCGACGTTCTCCGCTGTCTGAGCCATGAAGAAGCCGCAGTAGGGATCCATCAGCGCTGCAAACAGCAGATCTTCCAGCTGCGGAGTCGTGCCGAACCGGACCCCACTCCTGAGTCCATGGACGACGTGCGGCGCCTGGCTCATGCTCTCCATGCCTCCAGCGAGGCAGAGCTTCGCCTCCCCGACGAGAATCGCCTGGGCCGCGGAGATCACCGACTGGATGCCGCTGCCACACAGTCGGTTCAGCGTCAGCGCCGGCGCCTCCTTGGGCACCCCCGTCTTCAACCCCACGTGGCGGGCACCATAGATGGCATCGTTGCTGGTCTGCAGCGCGTTGCCAAAGAAGACCTGGTCCACCTGATCGGGCTGCACCTCGCTCCGCTCCAGCGCCGCCTTGCTGGCGATCGCCCCCAGCTCGATTGCCGACAAGTCCGCCAGCAGCCCATGACCCGGGGTACCGGAGTACTCGGCCATGGCGGTCCGCGCCCCGCCGACGATGACGATCTCGTGCTGCGTTTTCTCCATTTGCGGGATCATGGTTCAGCACCTCTCCCGAGACAAGGCCTTCAGGTGCGGATCTACGATCGCGGTGGACCCGGGCGCTTGCGCCACACGTACCAGCGCTCCGCGCCGACTCGTTCCGGGTCGCTGTCCTCGGCTTTGAAGCTGTCCACCAGGAGGAAGCGTCCGTCCAGCGCCCGGTGGAGGGCTTCCTCGGTGATCAGGAACGGCGGCCGCCCCGCCCTGCCAGCGTGGCTCTCGATCATCGGGAAGCTGAGCCCCAGGTACCAGCCTCCCGGCTGCAGGATGCCCGCCATGGTTTCGGCATAGCGTGCCCGCAGGTGCGGTCTGATGGCACAGAAGCAGGTGTAGTCGTAGACCAGGTGGAACTGCTCCTCGAACTCCGGGACCAGGCCGAACACGTCGCGGCAGAGCACGTCCACATCGCCCGGCACCCTGTTCAACCTCAGCAGCGCCCGCGACTCCTCCACCACCGCACGCACGATGTCGAAACCGGTGACCCGGTAGCCCAGCTCCGAAAACACGCGCAGGTCATGGCCACGGCCGCAACCGGGCACCGCCACGCGGGCCCCAGGGGGTAGCTCCAGGCGGGAAACGAAGCCCGCGCCTGCCAGCGCCTTGAGCGGCGGCGTCACCCCCCGCAGATCCCACGGCACATGCCCTGACTCGTAGGCCTGCTGCCAGTCCTGGCCTGCGTCCTCCATGGTGCTCTTGTTTACACTGTCGGGATGGCAAGTTCTTCCCCTGATCCGGGTCGCCGACGAACCCTCCTGATGGCGTTGGCCGCCCTGTACCTGGTGGCCTGTGTCACCGTGCCCGAGACCGGCCGCAAGCGCCTGTCGTTCTTTGGCGAGCGCGAGCTCCGCGCCATGGGGGTCCAGGCCTACGCCGAGGCCACCAGCAAGTACCCCCTCATCACGACCGGCCACGAGCACGAGATGGTGCAGCGGGTGGGTCGGAACATCGCCCGCGCCTCGGGACGCCAGGACTACGACTGGGAGTTCCGCCTGCTGGAAGCTCCCGAGGTGATCAACGCCTTCGCCCTGCCTGGAGGCAAGATCGCCGTGTATTCGGGGCTGCTCCAGGTGACCCAGAACGAGGACGCCCTGGCGACCGTGTTGGGCCACGAGGTGGCCCATGCGACCTCCGGCCACTCCGATGAACGCCTGAGCCAGACCGCGATCAAGGATGCCGTGCTCCTCGCAGGCGCCGCCTACACCGCCTCCCGCTGGAACGATCTCTCCGAGAAGGACCGCGCCATAGCCATGGGCGCACTGGGAATCGGCGCCGTGGCCGCCGAGTACGGCGTGCTGCTCCCCTACGGCCGCCTCCACGAGAGCGAGGCCGACGAGGTTGGCTTGCGGTTCATGATCCGCGCGGGCTACGATCCCGACGAAGCGCCCAGGCTCTGGGAGCGCATGGCCGCTCGCAGCCCGACCAGCACTCCCACGTTCTTGAGCACCCACCCCCACCCCCTCGACCGGGCCAGGAAGCTCCGGGAGCTGATCCCCAGGATCACCGCCGAGGAACGGGGGCGGGGTCTGAAGCGATAGGACTTCCATCATGACGAAAAAGCCAGCCACCCCCACTGTCTCCCTCTCCCTCTCCCTCGCTCTCTTCGTCCCCCTGTTCCCGGCCTGCACGGCCATGGAAACGGTGCCCGAGACCGGCCGCCGGCGCCCCGAACTGCAGTACACCGAAGCCGACATGAGCCGCTTGGGGGCCGAAGCCTACAAGGAGGTGCTCCAGAAGTACACGGTGATCGACACCGGCAAGGATGCCGACATGGTGCAACGCGTCGGCAAGAAGATCGCCGCAGTCACCAAGAAGGACTACGAGTGGGAGTTCAAGCTGCTGGACTCCAAGAACACGATCAACGCCTTCTGCCTCCCCGGTGGCAAGGTCGCGGTGTTCTCGGGCATCCTGCCGATCTGCGACGGCGAGCAGGGCCTGGCGGTGGTCATGAGCCACGAGATCGCCCACGCCACCCTCCAGCACGGCAACGAGCGCCTGAGCGAACCGGTCTGGAAGCGCCTGGCGGGAATCCCCGTTGGCGCGGTGGCCGGCATCTGGGGCGCGATCTCGCCCCACAGCCGCAAGTTCGTCATGGACGGCCTCGGCCTGGGCTTCGTCGTCGGCAAGATAACCCCCTACAACCAGGTGCAGGAGTCCGAAGCCGACGAGGTCGGCCTGCAGTACATGTACGGAGCCGGCTTCGATGTGGACGAAGCCGCGAAGTTCTGGCGTCGCATGCACAGCGTCAGCCAGGGGCAGGTCTCGGACTCCCTCAGCACACATCCGGGAGCGCTGGACCGAGCCAAGGACCTGGAGCGGAAGGCCAAGGAGCTGAAGGCCAAGGGGCTGAAGGCGCAGGGGTAGCAGCAGGGCTGCGGTCCCTACGCGCTGACGTGGGCGCTGGCCCAGGCTGCCCAGCCCCCGATCAGGTCGGTGAGCCGGCCGTGGCCGTGGGCCTCCAGGAGGCTCATGGCGATACTGGAACGGTAGCCGGTGCCGCAGTAGACGAGCTTGTCCCGCTGCCTGGGTACTTCGTCCAAACGTGACGGCAGATCGTTCAGGGGGATGTGCACGCTCCCCTCCAGGGCTCCCTGCTCGACCTCCCCCGGGGTGCGCACATCCAGCAGGAACGGCTTGGGGTCGGCGGCACGCGCCTTGTCGAAGCCCTTCACATCCAGCCGGTCCACGTGAGCCAGCTGCTCCTCGGGGACAGCGCCGATGCCCCCTTCCAGGAAGCCCACGATGTTGTCGAAGCCGATGCGGCCCAGGCGCATGATCGCCTCCTCTTCGGTGCCCGGCTCTGCGATCAGGAGGATCGGCCGGTCCTTGTCCAGGATCGTCCCGCACCACGAGGCGAACCTGCCGCCGAGACCGATGTTGGTGCAACCCCTGAGGTGACCGGCGGCATAGTCGTCTGCGGACCGTGTATCCAGCACCTGGACACCCTGCGCCTCGAGATCCACGAGGTCGGTCATTGTCCGCGCCGTCGCCGCCTTCGCGGCCGCCGCCCACTGTGTCTGCCGCTCCCGCCGGTTCAGGTCGGCGTCGTAGCCGAAGTAGGCGGGCGCAGGGGGCTGGTCAGCGGTCAACATCTTGATGAACTCGGCCCTGTCCATGGCCTTGAGCGCCCAGTTGAACTTCCGCTGCTGCCCGATGGTCGAGACCGTTTCGCTGGACAGGCTCTTGCCGCAGGCCGAGCCTGCCCCGTGGCCTGGATACACCACGGTCTCGTCCGGCAGCTTCAGCAGCTTCTGGTGCAAGGAGTCGTACATCATGCCTGCCAGTGTCTCCGCAGTCACACCCACCGACGCCATCAGGTCCGGCCTGCCGACATCGCCAACGAACAGGGTGTCGCCCGTCAAGACGGCGTGAGGCTTTGCCGCGTCCTTGGCCAGGTCATAGACCACGTAGCACGTGGACTCCGGCGTGTGCCCGGGCGTAGCCAACGCCTGGATGCGAACATCCCCCATCTCCAGGGTGTCCCCATCCCGCAGCGCCACGAACTCGTAGTCCGCCTTCGCTCCGAGGCCCAGGTAGATCTTCGCCCCCAAGCGCTCGCGCAGCTCCACGTGGCCCGAAACGAAGTCGGCATGGAAGTGGGTCAGAAGCACGTGCTTGATGGTCAGGCCCAGGGCATCCGCCCTTTCCAGGTAGTCGTCGATGTCCCGTCGTGGATCGACGATCGCAGCCTCGCCGGTCTTGTTGTCGCCGACGAGGTAGGAAGCCTGGGAGAGACAACCGAGATAGATCTGTTCGAGGATCATGACCGCAGGGTACTGACCACCCTCACCAAGTGAAAGTAGCTGGGGGCAGGACGGTTCTTGCAGGCCCTCGGTCCCGCCCCCTAACCTGCCGCCATGTCGATCCTCGTGGCGGCGAAGAAGGGCAGGAACACGGTGCTGGCCGCGGACACGCTGACCACCTTCGGCTCCCACAAGCACCCCATCCTCAACTACTCGGTCGACAAGATCCGTCGTGTGGGCACTGCGCTGATGGGAGCCACGGGTTGGCAGCTCTACAGGGACATCCTGGACGACTACCTGGGGAGCAAACGGCCGCCCCCCTTGACCAGCGAGAAGACGATCTTCAAGTTCTTCGTCAAGCTGTGGGGGGCCCTGCGGGAGCGCTACAACCTCGTGAACGACCAGTGCCATGACCGGGGTACGCCTTTCGGCGACCTGGATGCCGAGTTCCTGATCGCCAACCGCAAAGGCATATACATGGTGTCCGGCGACCTGAGCATCGCCCGCTTCGAGCGCTACGCCGCCATCGGTTCCGGCGCCGACTATGCCCTGGGCGCCCTCT
>QJVU01000128.1 GCA_003235605.1 Planctomycetota bacterium
CCTTGGGCGGCTGGTGTTGCGGGATCCAGTCCGCATCCTCGTCGGGCGGGCTGTAGACGTACGGGCCGCGGTAGACCACCGGCGTCGTCTCGAAGTTGCCGTGTCCGGGCGGCGAAGCGGTGTTCCACTCCAGGGTGTTGGCACGCCAAGGATTCCTTTCGGCCTTGGCGCCCCGGAACATGCTGCGGAAGAAGTTGATCACGAACGGGATCTGGAATATCAGCAGGCCCACGGTGCCGATCGTGGACGCGATCTGCAGAGGCTGTCCGCGCTCGAGGAACCCATAGGCGGAGGGATCGGCGATCCTGCGGTTGTGTCCCATCAGGCCCAGATCGAAGAGCGGGAAGAAGGTCACCCAGACGAACACCAAGGTGCCAAGGAAGTGCACCCTTCCCCAGGTCTCGTTCATGTGCCGCCCGAAGAACTTGGGGAACCAGTAGTAGATCCCTGCAAAGCCCGCCAGGAAGGTGATGGGGAACAAGGTGAAGTGGAAGTGGGCTACCACGAAGTAGCTGTCGTGGATGTAGATGTCGGCGGCGGCCGAACCGTTGAGGATGCCGGTCACCCCACCCAGGAGGAACGTGCCAATCATGCCGAGGGCAAAGAGCATCGGCGTCGGAAAGGTGATCGATCCCCGCCAGAGGGTCGCGATGAAAGCGAAGATGGTGATCGCGAAGGGCACCGAGATCAGGATGGTCGTCAGGCTGAAGGGGTCCGCCATCCGCGGATCGATGCCAGCGATGAACTGGTGGTGCGCCCAGACGATGAAGGTGAGGCCCACGGCAACGAACGTCGAATAGAGGATCGTCCGGTAGCCAAAGAGAGCCTTCCGGGAGAACACGCAGACGATCTCGGCGACGATCCCCAGGGCCGGCAGGAACAGGACATACACCTCGGGATGACCGAAGAACCAGAACAGGTGCTGGAACAGGATGGGGTCTCCCTTCATGTCCGGCAGGAAGAACCCCGTGCCAGCCACCCGGTCGAGCAGCAACATCAGCGCGCCTGCGACGAGCGGCCCCACCGAGAGCATGAAGATCAGCGCCGCCAGCACCTCCTCCCAGACGAGCAACGGGAGGTCGAACATGCGCATGCCCTTCGTCCGCTTGTTGATGGCAGTAGTGATGAAGTTGATGCCCCCCATCAGGAACGCCACGAACTCCAGGGCCACGGCCAGGATCCAGAGGTTGAGGCCCCAACCGACCCCGGAGAAAGCCTCGCGCGCCGAGAGGGGCGGATACACCGTCCAGCCCGCACCCGACGCACCGCCGGGCACGAAGAATGAGGCGATGAGCACCACGGTGCTCAGGAAGAACACCCAGTAGGACAACATGTTCAGGCGCGGGAACGCCATGTCGTCGGTGCCGATCATCAACGGGATGACCAGGTTGCCGATCCCACCCAGAAGGATCGGCATGGCCACCCAGAACACCATGATCGTGCCGTGCATCGTGGCCGTGGTGTTGTAGGACTTGAGGTCCAAGATCCCGTACCCCGGGATGGGGTCACCGGGCCAGGTGAGCTGGAATCGCATCACGTACGCGAGCAACCCACCGAGCAAGGCCATCACCAGGCCGGTGATCAGGTACTGCCTGCCGATGACCTTGTGGTCCGTGCTGAACACGCACCGTCTGAGGAAGCTCTTTGGCGGCTCGTGGCTCATGGTTATTTACTCTGCTGCGACTTGACCCAGGTGGCGTACGCCTCCGGCGTGTCGACATGGAGCTTGCCCACCATGTAGGTGTGGCTTATCCCGCACAGCTCCGAACACGTGACGGTATAGGTGCCCACCTTCGTCGCCACGAACCAGCCGGCAATGGTGCGCCCCGGAATGGCATCCTGCTTCAGACGCAGCTCCGCCACCGAGAAGCAATGCACCACGTCGGAGGACGTCAACTCGAACCGGATGGTCTTGCCCTTCGGCACATGCAGCTCGTTGACGCTGTCGAAGTCGTCCTTGGTGTCGAGCTTGCCGTCCGGCCCCGGGTAGGTGAACTGCCAGGCGAACTGCTGGCCGGTGATGCGGACCAGCTCATCATGGGCGGGGATGGTCATCTTGACCTTGTGCCAGGCCCTCGAGCTGGCCACTTCGATGATCAGGTCCGACACCAGCACGCCGAAGCCAGGCACCAGGATCCACGCCAGGCTGCGGGCGGTGTTGCCGGGAAGCCATGCGGCGCGGACACCTTCGCGCCGGCGGAAGCGCCAAAGCAGCCAGAGGAACACACCGCCGGTGGCGACAAACCACGCCCCGGTGACCCAGTAGATCAACAGGATGACGTAGTCGATGTCGGCTCCGTAGGTAGAGATGATCTCCGGGAGAGAATAAAAGGGCATGGGCTGCTCCTGCGGTGGCGACAAGGTGTGCAGGAGCCGAGCCGGATTCAACCCTCCGTTCTGACGATCTGGAGAAACCGTCCGCTACGCACTAGTGCGCAGTCTGCCGAGGCCGGCGTCCAGTTGCAGTTCGCGTTCAGCCAGACCCTCAGTGCAGGACCGGAATCACCGGGTTCGTCAGCTCGAGGGTGCCAGTCCCGCTCAAGGCCTGGAAACCCAGTGTGAGCCCACGGAGCCTGGCGTTGCTGGGAACCGGGTAGCTGTGCTTGATGGAACCGGTCGACTGCTGGACACCGAACACGAGGAGGATCTCTGTGGGTATGTCCAACCACTGACGCCCGAAGGGGAGATCGAACGGCGGCGTCGGCAGGGCCACGGCCAGCACGTAGGGGTGCTTGGCTGGCGAGTAGAGCTCGAGCTCCAGGGTGCCGCCCAGGTTGCCACCGCGGGCGTACAGCGCAGGCAGGCTCCGCTTCGTGACGGAGATCTTCTCCGGCGCGGGCGAGAGCACGACCGCAGGGTCGACGACGAGCGAGCTGTCGTTGTTGCCGGTGATGCTCGCCGAGCCTGGCTTGCTGTCGTAGGTGCCGCCGATGTAGCGGCTGTTCTCGTCTCCGCGGATGACGATGGTCGTGGCAGCGACGCGCATGGCCCAGGTCGACGGCAGATGGCCGTAGCCGTTGAACCCCGTCGCGATGCACTGGGCGAGGTCGAGCCTGGCCTGGTATGCGGAGATACCAACCGCCACCGGGCCGGTCGCCAGGGGACCGAACGTGCAGCGAGCCGCCGAAAGCTCGGCCTGCTCCACGGTCAGCTGCGGTCGGACAAGCGAGTCCGTGACCGTCATCGCCTTGGTGTTCTTGACGTAGAGTCCGTACAACGCCTGCAGGTCGATGCGAACACTGGCAAAGACGATCAGCCCTGCATTGTCTTCGACACGAACGACCCCGGCGAACAGCAGTCCGCCCTGGAACTGCAGTCCTTGGATCGCGCACGTCTTACCCTTGCCGATCCCCGAAATGACGAAGTTCGTCGTGCCGAGGTCGACGATCGCTCCGGGTTCCGCGACCATGCTGACGGCCTTGTCGAGCTTTCCGGGCTTGTAGCTCCCCGCCCGAACGATGACGCGGTCGCCGTCCGCGACCTTCGCAAAGGCTGCCGGGAGATCGGTGAAGTCCGTGCCAGGACCGTTCTTCGCGTCCACAACCCATGTCTGCTGGGCGGCGAGCGCAGTGGGGACCATGAAGACGACGAGGGTCGCCACATGCACGGCAACGTTCGTCTGACGGCGTTGAGGCGTGGATCGGTTTCGCATTGGATCGGATTCAGGAATCGCGGAAGTAGGCCCACCCTTCCATAGCATGGCGGGGTGGCACGGGTGCAAGAACTCGGAAAAGGGCGATCACGCTGCTAGCGGGGCTCCTTGCCGTCCCCGGCTGGTTTCTTCAGCAGCTCCCTGGCCCGGCGCTCCCAGGGTCCGGCGTGCTGTTCGAGCAGCTGGGCGTTGGCGAGGTTCTTCAAGGCCACCTTGCGGTCCAGGATCCCCTGCAGGGTGCGCCGCGCCGCCGCTGTGTCCCTGTCTTCCCGCCTGGCTGTCCCTTCACCATCGCCGTCCGCGCCCACGGCCTTGCCCATGGCCCCCTGCAGGGCCATTCGCAGGTCCGCGATGCGCTTGTTGATCGCAACATGGTCCTCCATGTCCTCCTCGAACGCCCGCTCCGGCGGCGTGTCGCCGCGACGCTCCTGCTTCTCTGGCCGTGGGACCGCATGTCGGATCTCGTAGGTCTTGCCCCTGCTGGCCTTTGCCAGGACCCAGAGACCGAACATGTCGTCTTCCAACGTCGCCCTGCTGCCACCCAGGAGCTGGCGCTGGTAGTTGCCGTCAGGAAGCCTCGCAAGCTGGATCTCGGAGGCGATCGTCAGGTGCTTGCCTGGGGTCACGCCCGACCGGCAGCCGCACAGCCAGCTTCCCACCAGCAGGCGGACCCTGACCGGGGCCTTGTAGAACTGGGTGCCAGAGATTCGCGACACGGTGTTGCCAGCGCCCAGGTGTGCGTCCTTGTCCTCGAGCTTCTTCTTGGGACCTTCCTTCATCCTCCCCAGCCTGCCCAGGACGACGGTCACGTTCCTGTCCATCAGCTCGGCGGAGAAGTCGATGAACCGCGCGCGGGCCTGGGGCGAGACCGGCATCGGGGGGAGTGGAACCTGTGCCACCAGCGCGGCTCGGAGTCCGATGCCGGCCACGGCAGCGAAGAGGGGCAGGAAACACACCACGGAGCGCACGGCGCCATGCTACGGGCCGGGAGAGGACAGAACTCCGGGACTGCGGGGATCCGGGAACAATCCCCTGGGGACAGGGCCTTCTGGCAGGCGAGCCCTGCGTGGCCGATGGCGCAACGCAGGGCTCGCACCCTACCGGGATGGGCTGGACGGCCCCGACCGTCAGAATCCGCTGCAGTTCAGCTCGAAGGCGTTGGTCGCAAGCGCCTTGATGCCGTTTGTGTCCAGATCGATGGGCACATACTGGAAGGTCACGATGAGGTTGGTGTCCGCCGGCATCGGGAAGACCTCGCGGAACTCCCCGTTGGTGTCTGCTTGGTAGAGGTCCACCAGCATCGGCTCGGCCAGGAGGGTGCAACCGCCGGGGAGCTGCACGGTGACCCGCTTGCCGCCGATCACCCGCGCCAGGAAGCCACCCTTGACGCCGCCGGTGAGCTTGGTCGCGACGATGTTCTGGGTGCCCAGGGTGAGGATACCGGCAAGCAGGGAGGCACCGCCGCAGGCCGTGCCGTAGTTCGTGAGGGTGCAGGTGCCGGTCTTCTTCAGCTTCAGGGTGACAGACTGGTACATCGCCTGGGCCTGGCTGCTGTTCTGTGTTGTCGGCGAGGAGCACTCCGTGGTGACCTTGATGACGACCGGGCCGTTCTGGAAGCTCACCTTGAACTGGGCAGTGTCGGATGTCGCCTTGGAGAGATCACCTGTCCAGTCCACCTTGCTGTCGTTGCCGATATCGACGGAAGTGATCCCCTTGGCCGCGCTGTACTTGATCCAGCCTGAGTAGGTCAGATCCACGACGCCCTGCACGCTCTTGTCGGCGGTGAAGGTGACCAGATAGCTGACCGGCTTGGCCGTGGCCGTGTTGGCAACGGTGTCCGAGGTGATGAAGCCGGCGCCGTCCCCTTGCAGGGTGAGGCTGTTCATGATCCTTGCCTGGACCGGCTTGTTGGTCTCGAAGATCTTGCGCTCGGCGTAGGCAGTTGCGTAGATCTGCGTGCTCCCGTTGCTGCCGCCGGTCCTGTCCAACGCCTGGATGGACTGGGAGGAGTAGCCTGTGGAGGTCGTGGCGACGGTGTTTGCTGGCTGGGTGTTGATGCCGGTGGCTCCGGAGCTGACGCCCACGGCAGAGACGTTGGTGAGGGTGGTCACGGTCACGTCCTGGGCCGCCAGGTGGCTGGCAACGCAAAGGGGCACCGAGAGAAGGGACAGGAGGAACGAGGTTCTCATGGTTCGTGGGGTCTGAAGGTCCGTGGTCATGGGAGAAATACGGGGCGCTACCCCCTATTGGCGTGACTCCCGGGTGTTCCGCCATCAAAGTTCCGGAGGGGGGCATACTTTACCCGGCCCCACGGAGCGAGTACGAAGGGCGCCAGCAGCCCCAAGGACCATGGTCCATACCACGACAGGACTCAGCGAGCGCATTGCAGGGGGGGAAGCGGAGGCTTTCGCACTGTTGTATCGCCGCCTGGCGCCTGCCCTCTATGTCTGGGTATCCCTGCGGGTGCTGCCCGAGATCCGCCACCGCCTGGATCCTGAAGACCTCGTCCAGGACGTGTGGTTTTCGGTATGCAGTCACCTGGATACGTTTGACCGGGATATTGGAGCGTTCCGCTCCTGGGTGTTCGGGATCGCCAACAACATCCTGCGCGATGAGCTTCGCAAGCTGCGGCGGCGGAAGCGCATCGCCGAGGTCCTGGAGAACCGGGAGACCAGGAGCATCGTCGAGGCCCTCGCGGACGAGGCGACCAGCGTCACCCGCAAGGTCTCGCGCAACGAGCAGATCCAGGAGCTGCTGGAGAAGTCGCGAGGTCTCGGGGATCTCGACCGCAAGCTGCTCCTGTTCCGCGGCCTCGAGGGTCTGACGCTCGCCGAGGTGGCCCAGCGTCTCGACCTGGAGCAGGATGCCGTGGAGTCCAGATGGCGCCGACTGCGCACCAGGCTGCGGGTCCACCTGCTGCCCCGGGGTTTGCTGGAGGAATGACCTGCCCTACAGGTCCTTGCGGGGCGCCAAGTCCTTGCGGGGCGCCAAGTCCTTGCGGGGCGCCGCGTCCTTGCGGGGCGCCGCGTCCTTGCGGGGCGCCAAGTCCTTGCGCAGATCGTCGATCTCGCGTTGGTAGGTGAACAGCTTGCGTTCCTCCGGCGACAAGCTTCCCAACACCTTGTCCAGCTCGTTCAGTGCTCCCCTTGCCGATTCCAGACGCTGCCCCCGTTTGGCGTGGATCGCCTCGAGGGCCCAGCTCGACGCAATGACCAGGGTGATCTTGGGATCGCGGCCGCCGCTCTTGGCTGCCAGCCTGCTTGCATAGGCACGCGCCCTCCGGTAGCCCGCTTCGGCCGCGCCCTCGTCGGGCTGGACGACGAACAGGCGTGCCAGCTCCACCAGCGTGACCGCGAGGCAACACTGGGCCCGATAGTTGTCCGGATCTCGCGAGATGAGGTCCTGGAGCCGCGTGATCACCTTCGCATAGATGGTCCGCGCCTCGTCGTAGACCGACTGGTTCAGCAGGGCGAAGGCCAGCGTGCGCTCGAGGGTGGCGAGATCGAGGGCGGAAGCCGCATCCTGGAACAGCGCCTGCTTGCGCCTGCCGACGTCGATCCCCTCCCGAAGGAACCGGACCGCCTCCGCCACCTGCTGCTGGCTCATGGCCAGGGCGGCGGTCCCCTGCAGGATGGCCATGTGGGCCTCCATGAACTGCCGATTCCCGGGATTGAGGGCGTCGAGCTGCTTGCAGGCAGCGATGGCCTTCTCGTACCACAGGCGGGCGTCGTCCAGCCGGCGGGAGCGGCGGTAGACCTGCGCCGTGTAGCCCAGACAGCTCACGTAGGTCAGCTGGCTGCCGGCGTCCGCAGTGCCCTGGGCGATCGGCTCCTCCAGGAAACCGCGGGCGAGCTCGAAGTGCTTGAGGGCCTCGGCCAACCCCAGCTTGGTGTAGTGGGTGGCGCCCATCTTCGTGTGGATGATGGCGCGGCTCTTGTCCACCCAGGAACGGGCCTGGCCGGTGACCTGCCTGCCGGTCATCGACAGCGCCAG
>QJVU01000077.1 GCA_003235605.1 Planctomycetota bacterium
CTTGTGGAGGCCCCGGGCCTCCACCTCCTCCCGAACGATCGCGTCGGCCTCCCGCAGCCGGCGCAGCTTCTCGGCATCCACCGCCCCCAGGCAGCGGACTGCAAGGCCCGGCCCGGGAAAGGGTTGGCGCTCGATCAGGCTCGCCGGCAGACCCAGCTCCCGACCGATCAGCCGGACCTCGTCCTTGAACAGGTCGCGGAGCGGCTCCACCAGTTCCATGTCCAGGTCCTCGGGCAGGCCCCCGACATTGTGGTGGCTCTTGATCGTGGCCGTGGCACCGCCATGAGCGGCCACCGACTCGATGACATCGGGATACAGGGTGCCCTGGCCCAGGAACCTCGCCTCCGAATGGTGCCGAGCCTCCTCCCGGAACACCTCCACGAACACCCGGCCGATGATCTTGCGCTTTTCTTCGGGATCGGTGACGCCTCGGAGTTCCTCGAGGAAGCGCTCGCTCGCGTCCACGACCTTCAGGTCCATGTGGTGCTCGTCCCGGAACAGCGTCTCCACACCTTCCCTTTCGCCCTGCCGCAGCAGACCGTTGTCGACGAAGACACAGTGCAGTCGCCCTCCGATCGCTTGGTGCGCAAGCACCGCTGCCACCGAAGAATCCACGCCACCGGAAAGGCCCATGAGCACCTCCCCGTCCGTCCCTACCTGCTCCCGGATCCTGCGGACCTTCTCCTCGACGATGCTCCCGGGCTGCCAGGTGGCCGCACAGGTGGCGATCTTGAGGACGAAGTTCCGGAGCATGGCCATGCCCTGCTCCGTATGGCTTACCTCCGGATGGAACTGCAGTCCGTAGATGCGCCGCTCGTCGTTGGCAACGGCCGCCACCGGGCAGGGCTTGCTGCCGGCAATGGTGCGGAAGCCCGCAGGCAGCCCTACCACCTTGTCGCCGTGGGACATCCAGACCGTGGTCTCCCGGTCCACGCCCTCGAAGAGCGCGGTGTCCTCCGCCACCGTGACCAGGGTCCGCCCATACTCGCCGCCACTCCCCCTCGCCGGCTGCACGTCGCCGCCGAGGTGCTGGGCAAGCCACTGCAGGCCGAAACAGATCCCCAGGATCGGGATGCCCCGCTCCAGGATCTCCACCGGCAGCGCCGGCGCATCCTGCTCGTACACCGACCTGGGTCCCCCGGAGAGGATCAGCGCCCGAGGCTGCATGTTGTTCAGGGTGAAGAGCACCCGCTCAGGCACCGTGATCCGGGAGTAGACCCCCAGCTCGCGGATCCGACGGGCAATGAGCTGGCAATACTGGGCGCCCAGGTCGACGATCAGGACTCCGCCCTGGCCGCCCCCGCCCTCCCCGGCGCTCAACTCACGTCTCCGCTGTAGTTCGGGGCTTCCTTCGTGATCTGGATGTCGTGGGGGTGGGACTCCCGGAGTCCCGCCGGGGTCACCCGCAGGAAGCGGGCCCGCTCCCGCAAGGCCTGAAGGTTCTTGGCACCGCAGTAGCCCATGCCGGAGCGCACTCCCCCAGCCAGCTGGAACACGTAGTCCGCCAGCGGCCCCTTGGTGGGCACCATGCCTTCGACGCCCTCAGGAACGTACTTGCCACGGTCCGACACCTCGCCCTGGGCGTAGCGGTCGGCGCTTCCGGCGCCCATGGCACCGAGGGAACCCATGCCCCTCACGGTCTTGAAGGTGCGACCCCGGTAGAGGATGGTCTCCCCCGGGGCTTCGTCCAGCCCCGCCAGCAGTCCGCCCAGCATCACGCAGTCCGCCCCCCCCGCCAGCGCCTTGACGATGTCCCCGGAACTCCGGATGCCGCCGTCGGCGATGACCACGACACCCGCCGGCCTTGCGACCTTCGCGCACTCCAAGACGGCCGTGAACTGAGGCACCCCAACGCCGGTCACGACCCGCGTCGTGCAGATGCTGCCGGGGCCGATCCCCACCTTGACCCCATCCACACCCGCGTCGATCAGATCGGACACCGCCTGTGCCGTGGCCACGTTCCCGGCCACGACCGGCACATCGTGCTTCTTCTTGATGCCCTGGACCGTCTCGATCACGTTGTTGGAGTGGCCGTGGGCCGTGTCCACGACCAGGACATCACAGCCAGCCTTGACCAGTTCGTCGATCCGCTCCGGGTCGTGGACTCCCACCGCTGCCCCCACGAGCAGACGGCCCCGGCTGTCCTTGGCGGCGTTGGGAAACTCCTCGGTCATGTGGATGTCGCGGATGGTGATCAGCCCCGCCAACCGGCCGTCCTTGTCCACGAGCAGCAGCTTCTCCACCTTGTTGCGCTGCAGGATCTGCGTGGCCTGCTCCAGGGTCGTGTCCGGCGGCGCGGTAACCAGGTTGTTCTGCGTCATGACGTCCCGGACCTGGGTGTCCCGGCTGTCCACGAACCTCAGGTCGCGGCTGGTCAGGATGCCCAGGACCTTCAACCCAGGGTCCACCACCGGAAGGCCGCTGATCCGATGGCTTCGCATCAGGTCCTTGGCATGCCCCACCGTCTCGTCGGGGCGAAGGGTGACAGGATCCACAATGACCCCATTCGCGCTCCGCTTGACCTTGTCCACCTCCCGGACCTGGGTTTCGATGGACAGGTTCTTGTGGATGACACCTATCCCCCCCTGCAGCGCCAGGGCAATGGACAGCCTGGCCTCGCTGACGGTATCCATGGCCGCGCTGGCAAGGGGAATCTGCAGCTCGACCCCGCGACAGAACCTGGTCTTGGTGCAGACGTCCCGCGGCAGGTGGCTGGCCCTCTGGGGCACCAGCAGGACGTCGTCATAGGTGAGGCCTTCGCCGACGATTCTGTCCAAGCGCTTTCTCCTGAGGAAAGCGCCCAACTTATAGCACGGTGCCGGGATCACGAAAAGCGGGATCTGCTTCCGGGCTCTCCATGCTCCACCGCGGCCGCCTTGCCTCCTGCCGTCCGGACACGGGGGGACACCCTTGCCGGAGCCCGTCTCGCCACGGCCGTTCCAGAGGGTTCGCCTGCCCCATGTTCCCGACTGGTGCCCCAGGTGTCAGGTCAGAGCCGGAGTTCGTGCTAGGTTTCTTTGCCGCAGCTCCGGCATTCGTCTTGACCGACGGCCAGCGAGCTTGGGTCGTTCGGGTGGGTACGTGCAATGTCGAGGCTGTCAACGCAATCGGTGGTATCGCGGGCCGGGTTGGTCTGCGCGCTGTTCGGCCTGCTGCTATCGGGTTGGGCATGGGTCTTCTTTCATGACGACTGGTCGGCGCCCGGCACCGCCGTGCTCGGCGCATATCGCGAGCGCTGGTTCCTGCTCTGCATGGCGATGACGTACTGCTCCCTCTGGGCGACAGCAGTCTCTTTCTGGCGATTCAATCGAACCACCTTGCTCCGAATCGGCCTGATGCACCTGGCACTCCTGCTGCCACTGCTGGTGGCGGAGTGCACCGCGTTTGCCGGGCTCGTGGACTTCGAATCGCTGGCTGCGGGTCATCGCGCTACCAGGAACACGAGCGCCGTCGACCCGCGGCTGCGCTGGGTCGGCCTTCCGCACTTTCGCAGCCAGGGGACCGTGCTTCCCGATCTGGTCGGGATCCTCGGGGCGGACGCGGTACCGCTCAGATACAGCTTTCAGGCGGATGAGCACGGACTGAGAAACCCCGCCCCCAAGCCGGAGGCAAGAGTCCTTTGCCTCGGTGACTCGATCCTCGTAGGAGGCTTGGTCCCCGTTGACCATCTGGTGACCGAGAAGCTGGAGCGTCGCCTGGGCGTGTCGGTGATGAATGTCTCCGAGGTTGCCTACTCCCCACAGGAGGAACTGATTCGACTGGAAACCCTGGGTCTGGACCTGCGCCGACGACTCATCGTGCAGTTCGTGTTCGAAGGCAACGATCTGCAGGACAGCGAGATCTGGCGCTCGTGGCGAACGCCCCAAGTGGGACGGCGGTGGCCGGCCTCGGGCGCGACGAAGGCCCTCCTCGGCCTTCTCCACGGGCCGAAGCGTGCTGCAGGGGCCCGACGCGTCGGAGCTTTCGCGGCCGCAACCGGACAGTCAGTCCCTGTCTACTTTCTCTACGATGCATCGAGGATAGATCGCTATCTGGCGGAGCTCGACCATCTCCGTACCGCGTTTTGCAGCGCTCGCGACAGATTCGCCAAACAAGGTGCAGCGTACGCAATCGTGCTGGTTCCAGCCAAGCTCACCGTCCTTCACGCCTGCTGCACATGGTCGACGACAAGCGAGTTTCGGTCCCCACGTTCAGCTGAGAGTGGGTTCCGCAGGAGATTGGCCCAGATCTGCAAGGAGGACAGCATTCCCTTTCAAGATCTCACTCCTGCCCTGAGGGCAACGGCCGCCAAGGGAGAGCTCCCCTACTTCGCGGCAGACACGCATCTGAACGCGACGGGGCACGCGGCCGCCGCCGAGGCCCTGAGCACCTGGATTGCCGACTTGATCCCGCAACGTTGATCGCCAGGCCAGATGGACTCCCGATGCCCGTAGGGCGCCGAAGGCAACCGTGCCTGGGGTCGTATCGTGTTCCTGCTTTGTCCCGCAGACAGTTCACAGTAGATTCTGCCGGCGGGCGACGGCCGAGTGGCGATCACCCCAACCGTGTGCTGAAACGGATCACCCGGTGACCGGAGAGCCTGCCACGGGTACTCGCGAGGGCTCCGGCTCCAACGGAACTCAACCGCACATGGAGAATCGCATTCCTGCCGGCACGACGTCCACGGTCGCCCAACCGAAGGTGACGATCGTCATCTGCGCGTACAACGCCGGCCGGTTCCTGCTGGATTCCGTGCACAGTGCCCTCCACCAGACCTGGGGCAACCTGGAGGTAATCCTCGTCGACGACGGCAGCACCGACGGATCCACAGGGCTGATACGAGAAATCCGGGACCCCCGCCTGCGCATCCTGCACCAGCAGAACGCCGGCAAGCCGGCAGCCCTGAACCTCGCCCTCTCACACCTGACCGGTGAGTTCTACGCCATTCAGGATGCTGATGACCTGAGCTATCCCGACCGGATCGAGCGGCAGGCGCGCTGCCTCATGGAGAATCCGGACGTAGCTGGCGTCTTCTGCGGATTCGACCTGCTGATCGGTGACAAGCGGCTTGCACCGCGCTCGGCGGCAAAGTCCGTGGACCAATGCCGACATGACATCGAGCGACTCCGGATGCCAGGCCACGATCCGACGGCAATGTACCGGGTCGAATTGGTGAAGGAGTTCCGTTACGACCCGAAGCTACCCGTGGTCGAGGGCGTGGACTATGTCTTGCGCATCGGGGAACGCCACCCGTTGATGGTCTGCGGGGCCACGTTGTACTCGTACCGTGTCAACCTGGACGGAGTTACGCTGAAGGACCCGAGTCATCGGCTCAAATGCCTCCAACGCGCGCTCTCGATCGCTTGCGCACGCCGCGGAGTCCCTCTCGAGCGGCTTCCACCGGCGCTCCGACGGTCTTTCGACCGGCCGCTCCGCGTTCGGGACCGTGACAACAACATTGCCGCGCACTTCATGGAGAGCGTCCTGGATCAGCGTCGATCCGGTCGCCGGTGGGACGCGGTGCGCACGGGTCTCTACTGCGCTAGCCTCCACCCGTTTCAGCCGCACTACTTGAAGGCACTCATCTACAGCATGGCCCCTCTCTGGATGATCCCGTTCTTGCGCCGCAACGCTGACTGACTGGCGGTCGAAAACCAACCGGGTTCGACAGCGATCCTTAACAAAACGACCCTGGAAGTAGAAGAGTGGACCTCGTAGCTTCCAGGCAGTGGCGCACCCCTGCCCCCTCGGGCGTGAAAGTTCACCTGGTCGGCTCGTTCCCGTTCTGATGAACAGGTTCAAGAACCACAGTGCACCGGTCCGGAGCGGATCCGCTACCTGGCTCAGTTCCGTTACCCCCCCGAGTCTCTGGAGTGTCCCTCCCGATGAAAGGCGTTGAGATCAGCCGCGGCCTCGTGGCGTTGAACACGACGGCTTCGGTGCTGACCCAGTTCGTGAACGCCGCGGTCTTCATCTGGGTCAACCAGTACCTGCTCAAGCAGCTGGATCCCGAGGAGTACGCCCCGTACCCGGTCGTAGTGGCCTTCGTCCTCTTCCTGCAGGTGTTTACCGCCGGCCTTACGGGCGGTATCGCCAGGTACGTAACCGAGGCGTATGCCCAGAAAGACCTGCGGCGAGTGACCGAGATCGTGTCGTCGATGATGCCCGTGGTCGTGGGCGGAGCGCTGATCTTCCTGTTCGTCGGTGGCCTTGCCTCGTGGAACGTGGACGTCCTGTTGACGATCCATCCCGATCAGATTGACAACGCGAGGCTCATGATGGCCATCCTGGTGGCAGGTCACGCGGTTGTCCTCGTGGCAACGCCACTCAGCGTGGGCGTCCACGTGCGGCAGCAGTTCGTCTGGTTGAACGGCATCCGCCTGGGGCAACAAATCCTGACCATGCTGCTCCTGTTCGTGCTGTTGTTCGGACTCAGCGCCAACGTTCTCTGGGTCGTCATTGCGTCCGTGGCATCCTTGATCGCGTCAGCATCCGTGACCCTGGTCCTCTCCAGACGCCTGGTCCCGGAGCTGCGGTTCGAACGCCGCGCCTTTGACCGTGCGACTGCCAGGCTGTTGTCCACGTTCGGCGCATGGACCATGCTCGGCAATTTCCTCTACCGGGTGCGGACCAGTGCCGACGTCATCATCCTCAACAAGTTCTCGACCGCGGTGGACGTGAACTCCTTCCACATCGGCACGATCCCTGACCGTCAGGTTGACGCGTTTGTCGGGACTGGCTCGGTGCCCATGCAGCCAGCCTTGACCGCCATGCACGCCACGAGGCAACCTGACAGCCTGCGCCGGGCGTATGTCCGGGGCAACAGGTACTTTCTGTGGATAACACTCGCCGTGGCCACCCCCTTGATCATCTTCTCGAGGGAGCTCGTCACGTTGTACGTGGGTGAGGAGTACATCCTGGCGGCCACGGTTGTGATGCTCATCAGCTTCCGCTACCCGTTCACGTACGCCACGGAGATGCTGTACCAGGTCGCACTGGCACAGGCGCGAGTCCAGACCTACTTCCTGACCGTGACCATCAGTGTCTTCTTCAGGATAGGTCTCACGGTTCTCCTCGTCGCGCACTTCGGGCTGGGTGCGTTGGGGGCCGCCAGTGTGGCCTTGGCCCTGGCCGCGCTTGTGCAGGTCTTCGTTCTCTGGCCGATGGGGCTCCACATGGTAGAGCTTCCTCTGCGGTCCTACTTTCGCGAGACGCTCCTCCCCGGCTACCTGCCGGCCTTGGTAGCGGCCGCTGCCTGTCTCGTGGTCCGCACTTGGATACCCGCGCTTTCCTGGTCGACGCTGTTCCTCGACGTGGCCATCGGGCTCGCGGTCTACTTCTTGGTCATGTATCTCTCTTTCAGACCAGAAGACAAGAGAGACTTCTCGTTGCTGTGGGACAAGACAGTCGGGCTGCTCAAGCGGAATCCACGCTCCTCCAGCCCGAGCGACCCATGAACCTCCGGCACACGGCTCAGGGAAGGGGCACGAGCGCGCCGAAAAGAAGAGACGGTGCGCCTCCCGGTGGGTGGCTTGGGTTACATCGCGTGGGGTAGATTGCTGCGATTCGATGCCGGAAACCGCGAAGAGAGTCCTTGCCGTGGCCTCCGCAGGCGGCCACTGGGTCCAGCTGATGCGCTTGCGCCC
>QJVU01000645.1 GCA_003235605.1 Planctomycetota bacterium
GCCGCCAGAAACACCGACTCATAGTCATAGGTCTTGCCGCGTTTGCCGGCCGGGACCCCGAACAACTTGATCTCGCCCTCCTTCGGGCTCTCGATCATGTATTGCTGCCGGTCCTTGCCTTTGACCTCGACCTTTGCGATGTCTTTCTCAGCAACCGTCAGCACCTTCTTGTTGAGATAGTCGAGATCCTCGGTGTTGAACGACAGGTACTCCGTGCTGACGTAGACAGTGTCCTCGGCGCTGAGCCGGACATAGTTGCCGCGCAGGTTGTCGTTGCTCTTGCCCACGACCACTCCGACGATCTCCTTGCCGTCACGGTCGAACAGGCGGATGACGGTGGACTCCTTGCCACCGTCCACGCCGAGCTCGGCAAAGGCCTCTTTGCTGGACGAGATCTCGGCTGCGCATTTGATGCCTTCGAGGTCGGCGACCAAGCTGTAGATCTTGCTGGTATCCGCCGGATAGCTGAGCCGGCTGGTGACCACAAAACCGCCGGCGTCCAGCTTGTTCATGGTGACCTTCTTGCTTTCCTTCTCGACCTCGATCCGGGCGATGCGTTCCCGGGCATAGGGCGGCAGCAGGTCCCGGTCCTTCACGAAGGGGATCGTGCTGCCGGGTTTGGCGGAGCCCAGGATGATGGACCACACCACCAGGACGGCGGCGATAGCCCCGAGGAAGACCAGCTTCGCGTTGCTCATCACACACCTCCCAGGACCTGGGTCCTGCGCCGTTCGAGTCGAATGATCCAGAGGACGAAGCCAATCGCGGCGATCACCGCCGGGATCATCCACAGGTTGACGTCTCGCGCCCATGCCTTGACGCTCTCGATCTCCTCACGCTCCTCGCTCTTGAGCTTGCGGAGCTCCCACTGTTTCTCCTTGATCTTCTTCTCCGTCCGCTTCTTCCTGGCCAGGGCCTCGCTGTTCAGCGCACCGACGTTCTTCTCGTCGGCCTGGCTTTGCAGCTTCCGCAGCTCCGCCTGGAAGTCCTCGATCTCCTTCTCGATCCTCCTGACCTGCTCCGCGGTCTTCTTCTCGGCTCTGTCGCGAATCGCGAGGATGCGGTCGAACTTGCGGCTGAAATCGCCACGGGACCGCACATTGATCAGGTCTTCGGAGCCGCTTAGGAATTCCAGCGTGTTCAGCAGCAGGGAAGCGTTCGAGTTCGTCTGGATCGATCCGAAGAATGTCTGTTGGTAGGCAACGGCGTCCGCGATGACATCCACGTCAGCAACGACGACGACCGCGTTGCTCTTCTTCGTCTCGAGCAGGTGCCCCGGCTTCTTCGCTTCCTTCTCCGAGGGTTTCGAGGCAGGTTGGGAGGTGGGCTGGGAGTCGAGCTTCGGTCCGACAGTGTCCGGCTTGGCATCGCCGTTGGTGTCGACGGCTGTCTTGTCGGTGGCAGCCGCCTCGACGCCATTGCTGTCTTTCCCCTTCTTCTCCTCTTCCTTCTCCTTCTCGTCCGGCGACTTCTCCCCTGCAAGGCCTCCCGGGAACGCACTCTTGAGCTTGCCGGTGATCATGGCGGCGATCATCACCGGGGTGCTGCCGTCCTCCAGCTTGCCGTTGATCCTGGCCGGTTCGGGTCCCATCGGGCCGCCGATCTCCCAGGTGCTGGCCTGCCAGGTGTTGCCGACGCTCGTGGTCTGAATCAAGCTGGCGACCTGGGTGCCACGGCCCTCCACCCGCTTGAGGGCTCCGGGATACACCATGACCACGTCTTTCAGCCCCTGGCTCACGATCTGATCGTCGTTGAAGCACTTCTTGTCGTCGTCGAGCATGACGTAGCCGATGTAGGGGGTCGTCGATCGCCCGTCACGCGTGCGCACGCGCCCAGCCAGGGTGTGGTCGCCGGCGAACTTGTTGTCCTCCATTCGCAGTCCCCAGGCCTCAAGCAGCTTGTTCACGTTGCTACTGCGGTTGTAGCTCATGCCGGCAAACTGGTTGCGCGGATCCCGGGGTGGCGTGTCCACCTCGCAGTAGGGGTCCACGAAGAACATTGCCTTGCCGCCTCGCATGACGAACTGGTCGATGGCAAACAGCGCCTTGTCCGTGAAGTTCTTCGGGTGGATCACCACCAGGTAGTCGATATCGTCGGGCACCTTCTCGACGTCCGTGGCCACCTCGGAGACTTCGTACTTCCGCTGCTTCAGCTCCTCGAGGATGGTCCAGGACCGCTCGACGGACTGGTTGAGCATCCGGCGCATCTGCATCATCTGCGGCGTGAGCGTCTCTCCCAGTACCTTGAGGGACGACATCACGCCGACCTTGGACTTCTTGCGGTGGGTAGCCCGATCGATCAGCTCGACGACGTCGTATTCCACCGTCCCCTGGCGGTTCGGGTGCAGGAACTCCATGACCTCACGTGCGCCCACGTCCGAGGTCAGCGCAATCCCGAAGTAGAAAACCTCGTTCGTCTGCTGCCCAAGAGGAAACGCGCGGATGCCGAAGCTATCCGCCTCCTCTGCCGCGTCAGAGAACGGGCGTGGGTCGTACTCCTGCAGGGTCAGCTTCCCGCCGGCGTAGCGCGCCATGGCGCGCAGCAGGTCGCGCACGTAGTAGTAGTGGTTGTTGAACAGCGCCAGCTGGTTGTACCCGGTCCTGTTCACGGCGGTCTTGGAGTAGTAGAGCTTGAGCGTCAATGGGCGCTGCAGCTTGTCCAGGATGCCCCGGGTGCCCTCGGTCAGGGTGTAGCGGCCATTCGACGTCAGGTCGAACACGCCGACGCCCGCAGCCTTCTTGTTGACGACGTAGCCCAGGCACAGCGTGATGATGAGCACCAGCACCGTGCCGAGGATCGATCTCTGTAGTAGGTTCATCGCGTTAACTCCCTGCCCTGTCTCCTACTGTGCCTTGCGCTCTTCCAGCATCACGTTGCATGAGATCAGGAATCCGATCGTCACCACCAGAAGGAAGAACATGTTCCGCAGTTCGATGACGCCGCGCTGAATCGTGTCGTAGTGGGTAGCGAAGCTGATCGACGAGAAGAAGTCCGCAATGCCATCGGGCAGCACCCCCAGCAGCGCCGGCGAGCCGAGGCTCATGAAGGCCCAGCATGCCACCACGCCAAGGATGAAGCTGATCGGCTGGCTGCGTGTGATGGCCGAGAAGAAGCAGCTGATCGCGAGGTAGCTTCCCGCCATCAATGCGGCTCCAAGGTAGCCGGTAAACACGGGGCCCATCTCCGGCCAGCCCAGCCAGCAGACGGTGAAGTAGATCGGCAGCGTCAACACCAGCGCCAGCAGGAAGAACACCCAACCTGCCAGGAACTTGCCAAGCACCGCCTGCGGCGTGGTCACCGGCAGCGTCAACAGCAGCTCGATGGTGCCGGTGCGCCGCTCCTCCGCCCACATGCGCATGGCGATCGCCGGAGCCAGCAGCACGTAGAACAGGGGCAGTCGGTCGAAAAACGGCCGCAGGTTGGCTTCGCCGCCCTCGAAGTAGGTCTCCGTGAAGGTCACGAACGCCGAGGCGGCGATGAACACCACCAGATAGATGTATGCCACCGGCGTCGTGAAGTACCCCTTCAGCTCCCGCTTGAAGATCGCAACCATTGCCGTCATGCCGCATGCCCCTCCTTTGGCCTGGTGATCTCGCGGAAGTAGACATCCAGACGGCCGTCCCCGCGTTCGCTCAATTCCTGTGGTGTCCCGTCCGCCAGGACCTTGCCGTGGGCGATGATGATGGCGCGGTTGCACACGGCATCCACCTCCTCGAGGATGTGCGTCGAGATGATGATGCACTTGTCCTCGGCCATGCCGCGGATCATCTCGCGCACGTCATGCTTCTGGTTCGGATCGAGGCCATCCGTCGGCTCGTCCAGGATCAGGATCTGCGGGTCGTGCAGGAAGGCCTGGGCCAGACCGACGCGCCGCTTGTAGCCCTTGGAGAGGGTCTCCATGACTTGGTGGTACACGCTCGTTATGGAGCACTGGTCCACCACCCGGTCGATCGCGGCGGTGGCGTCCTGGCCCTTGATCCCACGGACGTCGCACACGAACTGCAGGAACGAACCGACGGACATGTCCTCGTAGAGGGGGACGTTTTCCGGCACGTAGCCGATCTTGCGCCGGACGCCCACCGGGTCCTTGAGGACGTCGCAGCCGCCGACATTGGCCGTGCCGCTGTCCGGCTGCAGGAAGCAGGTGAGGATCTTCATGGTCGTCGACTTGCCTGCGCCGTTGGGACCAAGGAAGCCAAGAACCTCACCCTTGCCTACCGAAAACGAGATGCCGTCCACCGCGTGGATGGAACCGAACCGTTTGTAGATGTTGTCGACCTGGATCATCGCACCTGGATCATCGCACCTGGATCGCTGGACGTGGGAGGGACGCACACCCCCGGTCGCCGGCTGGGTCCAGCGGCCACAGAGGGGAACGACGGATTGTGCCGATGGCGGAGCCTGGATGGGAGGGTCCAGCCGCTGATTTCCGCCGCCGGCCAGGACCGAACCGGAAAGAACCCGCAAGGCTCCAAAGAACTCCCGACGGTTGCGGCCGGGGACTCAGGGCTCGATCGGCCACCGACGGGCGATCCGGCCCGGCCACACCGTGCCCGACGGGCCGTGCCGGGCCGGGCCGATGGCGCGGCGCTCGGCATGCTCGGGATCCTGAGCTCCTCGCGCCGGCGTGAGACGCAGGCTCCTCGCGCGGGCGAGATGCGGGCTCCAACGCGAGCTCGAGCCGCGCCCCCCGACCACCGGCCCTGGTCGTGCCGGAACCCCACCCAGAACCTGTAGTCCCCCGATGCTGCTTGCCTATGATCCGACGGCGATGACCGACCCCCAGCTAGGAAGCGAGCAACGACCGCTGCGCGTCGCCGTCGTCGGCTCCGGTCCCTCGGCATTCTACGCGGCAGAAGCCCTCTTCAAGGTCAACGGTCTGCACGTGCGCGTGGACATGTTCGACCGCCTGCCCACTCCCTACGGCCTCGTGCGCGGTGGCGTCGCCCCGGACCATCAGAAGATCAAGAACGTCATCCGGGTCTACGAGAAGGTGGCCGCCCAGGGCGGGTTCCGGTTCTTCGGCAACGTCAAGCTGGGGCGCGACATAAACGTGCAGGATCTGGTGGAGCTCTACGACCAGATCGTGTACGCGGTGGGCAACGAGAGCTCGCGGGATCTCGGCATTCCGGGCGAAGACCTCCGCGGGGTGCATTCGGCCACCGAGTTCGTGTTCTGGTACAACGGCCACCCGGACTACCGACACCTTGCCTTCGACCTGGAGGGGGCCACCCGCGTCGCTGTCGTCGGCAACGGCAACGTGGCCATGGACCTCACCCGGATCCTGATCAAGGACCCTGAGCAGCTGAGGGAGACCGACATTGCCGACTACGCCCTCGAGGCCCTGTACCGGAGCCGGATCCGCGAAGTGATCCTGTTGGGCCGCCGCGGCCCGGCGCAGGCGGCCTTCTCCCCCAAGGAAATCCAGGAGATCGCGGAGCTTCCGGACTCCGACACGGTGGTCAGCTCCGAGGACGTCGTCGTCGACGCGGTGACGGCAGCTTGGCTCGAGGTCGGCGCGCCCAAGTCCGCACAGCGAAACCTCGCCTTCCTCACCGAGCTGGCGGCGAACGGTGAAGGCAACCACGCCAAGAAGGTGCGCTGCTCCTTCCTGGTTTCGCCGTTGGAGATCATCGGCGAGGCTGGCCGGATCACCGCGGTCCGTCTGGAGCGCGGCAGGCTCTATGCGGACGAGACCGGCACGCCGCGACCAAGGGGCACGGGACAGCACCACCGCGAAGAGGTCCAACTGCTGTTCAAGGCAATCGGCTATCACGGGATCGAGATCCCCGGTGTGCCCTTCGACCCACGGTCCGGCATCATCCCGAACATCGATGGTCGCGTGGTCGGCAACAGGGGAACCAAGGACATCGTGCCCGACCAGTACGTAGTGGGTTGGGCCAAGCGCGGTCCCACGGGCCTGATCGGCACCAACAGCCCGGACTCGAAAGCAACGGTGGAGGCCATGGTAGAGGACCTGCGGGGCCGCCAGGCTGCGCTGCTGGCTGCCGGCGAAGAGGCGGCGATCACTGCTCTGTTGGCGGAGCGGGGCGTGGACTTCGTGACCTACCAGGACTGGAAGAACCTGGACCAGCACGAACTGGAGCTGGGCAAGGCGGCCGGACGCGTGCGTCAGAAGCTCACCTCGCTGGAGGAGATCATGGCCGCCATCCACGCCGCGCGCGGCTGAGGCCGGTTCCGTATTGCCGCGGCCGTCCCGAGGCCCTTCTATCTGGCCTATGAGAATCGTCAGCGTCGGTGCCGGACCCGGCGGCCTGTTCTTCGCGATCCTGATGAAGAAGGCCTTCCCCGACACCGAGATCCAGGTCTTCGAGCGCAACCGTCCTGACGACACCTTCGGCTGGGGCGTGGTGTTCTCGGACGAGACCCTCGCCAACATCGAGGATGCAGATCCCGAGAGCTTCGCCCGGGTCCGAGCGCAGTTCCGCTACTGGCAGGACATCGAGACCTACTACCGGGGCACCTGCGTCACCTCCACCGGCCACGGTTTCTGCGGCCTCTCCCGCAAGACCCTGCTGATGATCCTCCACGATCGCTGCCGGGAGCTGGGCATCGAGCTCAACTTCGAAGTGGAGATCTCCCCCACCGAGCTCCACGATCGTTTCCGCGAAGCCGATTTGATCCTGGCAGCAGACGGAGTCAACAGCGCCATCCGCGAACACTACCGCGAGCATTTCCAACCGGACCTGGACTGGCGCAAGTGCAAGTTCGCCTGGTTTGGCACCACCAAGCACCTGGATGCCTTCACTTTCATCTTCAAGGAGACCGAGCAGGGCCTGTTTCAGGTGCATGCCTACCCCTTCGAAAAAGACCTGAGCACCTGGATCGTGGAGTGCCGGGAGGAGGTCTGGAGGAAAGCCGGCCTCGACAAGATGGACGAGCGGCAGTCGCTGAAGTACTGCGAGGATCTGTTCGGCGACTTCCTCGGCGGAGACAAGCTGCTCGCCAACCGCTCCCTGTGGAGGACGTTCCCCACAGTGCGCAACAAGACCTGGCACCACGGCAACGTGGTCCTTCTCGGCGACTCCGCCCACACCGCCCACTTCTCCATCGGTTCCGGCACCAAGCTGGCCATGGAAGACTCGATCGCGCTCAGGGATGCCTTCGTTGAACACGGCATTCACGCCGATGTCTCCCGGGTCCTGCAGGCGTACGAGGACGCCCGCTACGTCGACGTGATCAAGACCCAGAAGGCGGCTCAGACCAGCCTGGAGTGGTTCGAGAACTCGGCCCGCTACATGGGCCAGGATCCGGTCCTGTTCCAGTTCAACTTGATGACGAGGTCCAAGCGAATCACCTACGACAACCTGGAGCTGCGAGACCCGGAGCTGATCCGGATGGTGCGCCGACGCTACGCCGAAGAGGTGGGTGCGCCACGCGCGTCCTCCGGAGAGGCTCCCGCTCCGGCATTCACCCCCTTCAAGCTGCGGGACCTGGATCTTGTGAACCGCGTCGTCGTCTCCCCCATGTGCCAGTACTCGGCAAGTCAGGGCACTCCCGGCGACTGGCACCTCGTCCACCTGGGCAGCCGCGCCATCGGTGGCGCCGGCCTGGTGATGACCGAGATGACCAACGTGCATGCCGATGGCCGGAGCACCACCGG
>QJVU01000301.1 GCA_003235605.1 Planctomycetota bacterium
TTGGGTGCGCAAGATCGAGGCGGGGCTACGCCAGCGCTTCGGGGATGTGCGCACGGTGAACTGCGGCTTCCTCGGCACGCTGGTCGTGGACGAGTACTGGTACGCCCTCAAACACCGCTTCCACCGCTTCCAGCCGGACATGGTGGTGGTCACCCTGTGCCTCAACGATCTCCTGATCACGAGTTCCGGCGTCGCCCACTTCCGGCCCCCCTCCTCCTGCGAGCTGTGGAACCGACTGCAAGCCTGGCTGGGCAGGGGGCCTCATCGGCTGGACCCCGACGTGGACTACGTCGACCAGCTGTTGAACCTGCCAGCGGACCACCCCCTGTACAAGGTGAACGGTCTCAGCCGGGACATGTTGTGGGCAGGTGGCACGCCGCAACGCGCGCTGCGCGAGATGAAGGCCTGGTGTTCCGCGCGCGGGCTGCCGATGGTGGTCATCCTGTGGCCGTTCCTGCAGGGCCTCGAAGCAGACGAGCGTTACCCGTTCCAGAAGATGCACGACATGGTCGCGGCCTTCTGCATGGCGGAGAACATCCCGTTCCTCGACCTGCTGCCCGCCCTGAAGGGCCAGCACTCCGACGAACTGTGGGTGGCCCCGAACGACCAGCACGCCAACCCCAGGGCCCAGGAGCTTGTGTGCGGCCCGATCACTCGCTTCTTGAGCGAACACTGCGGGTGGTGACCGGGTGGCAGGTCAGCGGGGCTTCGCCACGTGGTGGGTCCTGTTCACGCGCGCCGATGGCGGCACCACCAGCACCGGCACCCGGGCGTTGGCGACAATGCGCTCTGCCACGGCACCCAGGGCGTACCGCCGTGCCCCGGAACCGCCGCCCCGAGAGCAGACCACGATCAGGTCGCAGTTGAGGCGCCAGGCGGCCCGGGGGATCTCCTCGCCGGGCAGGTAGCGCAGCACGTGGAGGCGGTAACGGATGTCCGTGAGACCGTTCTGCCTGACCCGCTGGCGAAGGCGCCGCCGCGCGTGGCGGACCTCCAGCTCCAGGCTCTGTTCCACGAGCGCCAGGGACCCGATCGCCAGGGGCTCCCTCGGCGCGCCCAGCGCGGTGCAGACATGGACCTCCCCGTTCTGCCTGCGCGCCAGATCGGCCGCTGCGAGCAGTGCCGCATCGGCACACTCGGAGAGATCGGTGGCCACCAGGATCCGCTTGTACATTGTTCGGGCTGCCCTCAAGAATCCTAGGGCGCCCCTGCCCGGCGGGACTGCGGTCAAGCTCCGCAGTCCCTTGGGAAAAAGTGCGTAGCGGAGACTATGCGTTCAACAGGCCTTCGCGGATGGCGATGCGCGCGATCTCCGCGGCGGAATGCACGTCCAGCTTGCGCTGCAGGTTCTCCCGGTGCTTCTTGACCGTGCCAAGGGAGAGATGAAGGGTCTGGGCGATCTGCTTGTTGTGCTTGCCGAGGGCGATGAGCTGGAACACCTCGCGCTCCCTTGGGGTCAGCCGGTCCAACTCGGAGCCGGGGGACGGGTCGCTCCGTTCACCTCGCATCTTGTTGACCAGGGCGCCTGCAACCCGGGGCGAGAGGTAGGCCTCTCCCGAGCGGATCGAGTCAATGGCCAGGCGCAGCTCCTCGGGATCCGAGTCCTTGGAGATGTAGCCGTCGGCGCCCGCCTGGAGGGACTGCTGGACGAACTTGCCCCCCTCGTGGGTGGAGGCCATCAGCACCTTGGTATGGGGCGAGGCCCGCTTGATCGGCTCCACGGCATCGAGGCCGGAGAGGCCCGGCATGGTGATGTCCAGCAGCACGATGTCCGGCTTCAGCCGCTTGATTTCGTCAATCCCCGCTCGGGCATCCCGGTTGTCACCCACGACCCGGTATCCCTCGACCTTCTCGAGGAGCGCCCGGAACGCGGAGCGGATCATCGCCTGGTCGTCGATCAGGTATATCGAGATGGTCTCGTGAGCCTCAATCATGGCGTTGTGCCTCCGTGTGGTTGTATCTGTGTGTTTCCGTTCATGCCCGTGGCAAGCTCGATCCTGAAACAGGCACCCCCCATGTCTCCTTCCACGAGCTCCAGGGTCCCTCCGTGAGCTTCGATCACCTTGCGGCAGAACGTCAGCCCCAGGCCGGTTCCGTTGCTCTTGGTGGTGTGGAACAGCTTGAAGAGATCCCCCCGTCGTTCCGGAGGGATACCGGGACCGTTGTCCTGAACCTCGATCCGCACCCTGCGGGCGCTGCCCTTCTCACCGGACTTGCAGCGAAAGGAGAGGCGACATTGCCCCTGGTGCTCGGTGGCCTCGGCGGCGTTCTGGACCAGGTTGACCAGGACCTCCTCCATGAGCTGGCGGTCGACGACGATCTCGTCAGGCTCACCGTCCACCTGCAAGCGGGTGTGGAACTCCTCCTGGTGGGGGCCCTGGAACTGGGCGCACACCCTCTCCAGCAGCTCTCTTGGCGGGCAGGACTCCAGCACCGGCTGGATGGGCTTGGCGAAGGACAGCGTGCGTTGCATGAGGTTCTGCATCCGCTGCAGCCGGGACACGAGCTCCTCCAGGATCTCGGCGTGTCCGACCTCCAGCTTGTCGGCCACCGCCCTCAGCGCCATGTTCAGATTGCTCAACGGTGTCTTGATCTCGTGGGCAAGGATCGCTGCGGACTCACCGATGGTCGCGAAGTTGCGCAGCAGCTCCATCTCGTTGCGCTTGGCGCGATCCCGCTCCCGCACCAGCTCGATGTGGCGTGTCGCGCGGCTGACGACCTCCAAGAGCTTGTCCTTGGTGAGGGGCTTGGATACGTAGTCGAAGGCCCCGGCGCGGACCGCTTCGCTGGCAGTGGTCACGTCCGGCTGTCCGGTGATCAGCACCACCGGCTCCTGACATTCCCTGCCGGCGACCTCCTTGAGGACATCGATGCCGGAGCAACCCGGCATGAAGATGTCTGAGAGCAGGATGTCGAACTGTCCGGGGTGGAGGCGGTCCGACACTTGGCGAAAGTCGCTGGCGGCCGTGACCTCGTGGCCGGCGATTTCGAGGAAGCGCCTGACCGTCTTCAGGAGACGGGGCTCGTCGTCCAGCACGATGATCCTGGCCATAGACTGTCAATGGGGAGCAGCCGGCAAAACCAGTCAATAGGGCGTTGTTCGTAGGGGTCTAGCCGGATGCCAGCGGAAGGCAGACCCGGACCTCAGTATAACGCCCGGGCACGCTATGCACTTTCATGTTGCCGCCGTGGCTCTTGACGATGCCAAGGGATGTGGAGAGCCCCAGCCCGGTGCCGCCGGACTCCCGCTTGGTAGTGAAGAAGGGCTGGAACACCTTGTCGATGTGCTGTTCCGGAATGCCCGGCCCGTTGTCCCGCACGGCAAGGCAGACATGAGGGCCTTCATGGTGATCGGTCTGTGCGCTCACGGCGATCTGGATCGTCTTGCCGCCGGCAGCGTCGTGGTTGATCAGCGCGTCGCGGGCGTTCAACAGCAGGTTCAGCATCACCTGTTCCAACTGCTGGAACCTCCCCCGCACCGGGGGGATCGGCTCCGGCGCATCGAGGAGGATGTGGATGCCGCCCTTCTCCATGCGGCGTTGGACCAGTGAGACCGTCTGCCTGGCCACCGCGGACAGATCCACGGGGTGGAAGTCCTCGTCCTTGTCGCGGGCGAAGTCGAGTAGGCCGCGCACGATTCCCGCGATGCGGTGGGCCTCGTGCAGGATGTCACCATGGAGCTCGGGGTCGGTATCGCCATCCGCCAGCAGCTGTGCGCAGTTGATGATCGTGTTGACAGGGTTGTTGATCTCGTGGGCGACACCGGCGGCCAGCTCGCCGATCGCGGCAAGGCGCTCGGATTGGGCCAGCTTCGCCATCATCTCCGCCTGCTCGGACACGTCCCGTACGACGCCGACGAAGCGCATGCGCCCGCCTTCCTGCACCTCGGAGATCGAGATCTCGGCGGGGAACTCCTGCCCGTTCTTGCGGCGGGCGACGACCCTGCGCACCTGGCCGATAGCCTTCTTGTTGCCGGTCTCGAGGTAGTTGCGGATATAGGCGGGGTGCTCGTCGCGGTAGGCGTCCCCCATCAGGACATTGACCCCGTGACCCAGGAGTTCCTCGGGTTCCCAGCCGAACACCCGCTCGATCGCCGGATTGCAGGCCAGCACCGTGCCCTCCACATCGCAAGCCACGATCGGGTCGACGACCGCTCTCACCAGGCTCTGGAACTGGGCCTCGCGTTGGCGGAGGTCCTGCCGGACCCGCCGCTGCTCGGTCACGTCGCGGCCCGCGGACAGGACCCCGGTGATGTTGCCCTCGGCATCCCGCAGCGTGGTGGCGAACCACTCGATGTCCCGCTCCGAGCCGTCCTTCGTCAGGATCGGGTTGACGTTGCCCACGATCCGCTCGCCACCCACGGCGTCGGCAAACACGTCACGAATGCGTGTCCGGTCACGAGGCGGCACGAAGCTCCCGAACCAGTCCCGCCCCCGCATCTCCTCCAGGGTGTAGCCGCAAACCTGCTCCATGTATCGGTTGAAGCGCACGATCCTGGCTTCCTTGTCGAGCACCAGGACGATGACCGGCAGGGTCTCCAGCAGCCTCTCGGCAAAGTTCTGCGCCTGTGTGTCCATTGGTGGCTGAAGATAGCGGAAGCTCTGCCTCGATCGACAGCCCCTGGCGCCGCTACGCACAACTCTGTAAACCACGGCAGGGCCAGGGCCTCCCAAAGGATCGTGAAACACCCGCTTGAGGCCGAGGTTTAACCCTGTGGACCATCAAGGAGAAGTTGACCATGGCACACGCCAGGCCGAAGCCCGGCAGCCGCCGCAAGGCGCGGGACATCATGCGGACCGAGCTGCTGACCGTCAGCGTCAGCACGCCTCTCGACGAGGTCGAGCGGCTGCTCGGGGAGCACCGCATCGGGGGCGTGCCGGTGACCGATGAAGCCGGCCACCTGGTCGGTGTCGTGTCGATGCGGGATCTGATCGAGCACTATGCCGAAGAGCCCGGCAGCCATGTGCATCTCGGTCCCGGCTTCTACCACGACGTGCGAGGGCGCCGTGACGAGGAAACCGCGACCTTCGGCGGCTCCGGCGGGGACGGTGCGACAGCGAGCGACATCATGACCGGGGAGGTCTACGCAGTGGACGCCGACACAAGCCTGCGCGACGTTGCCAAGGAGATGCTCCGCCTCAGGGTCCATCGCATCCTGGTCAAGGAGAAGGGCCGGCACGTCGGCCTGATCAGCGCTTTCGACCTGCTCGCGGCCTTCGTGAACTGAGGTCCGCGGCCCGTGGGTACGGACTTTCGACGCTCTGGCTACGCCCGAGGGCTAGCTGACCCGGCTGATTCGGGCCCGTAGGATGCGCTGGGAGGTCGAGTCGCCTCCTCCCGTGTACAGGCTGGAGCCGAGAGACCAGAGAGACTGTCATGAGTGCAGAGCAACCCGCAGCCGGCCCTGTCTCAGGGACAGTTCCCTCGTGCCTGGCAGCGAATGCCATCGGCTGCACGACCTTCATCGGCTCCATCGAGAACCCCCCTCACCGGTACCCGAACGCGCCGGGAGGGGGCATGCCCTGACCTGTATGCATCCGGCTCGACCTTCCACTCTTTCTCTTTTCCCCGCCACCACTCGTTCTGCACCACTCGCTGCCGTGGCATTGCAGAATTGCCAGTTGCAGCGTTTCAAAAGGAGATGAAAATGACCCTGGCCTCGAAGTTGGATCCTGCCCTCCAGGCCTCGATGCAGGCGGACGTGCTGCTGCTCCTCGCGTGGTTGTTCCGCCAGCCATCCGAAGAGACCGCCCAGCGACTCCAGTTCGCTGTGGACCTGCACGACGAGTTGCTGATCAGCGCCGCCTCCCGCAACAAGGTCGCCTGGTGCCGGCACCTGGGGAAGGCCGCCCGCCAGCTTCAGTCTCCGGGGGTCCGCCGGGTCCGGGACAGTCACGACCGCCTGTTCCTCGGACCCACGCACTGCCCGATCCACGAGACCGCCTACGTCGGGCGGGACGCGGACGAGGTCCTCGCGGATGTGGCCGGCTTCTACCAGTCCTTCGGCTTCGAGCCCAGGCTGGGTCTCGGCGAGAGAGCCGACCACCTGGCGAGCGAGCTCGAGTTCCTGGCCATGCTCCTGGTCAGAATGTCCGGGGCGTTGGGCCAGGGCAGATCCCACGGTGCCGAGGTCTGCGCCCGCGCCCTTCGTTCGTTCGGGGCAGACCATCCTGGCGAGTGGTGGCCGTCTTTCTGCGACCGGCTCGAGGAGACCGCGGACCTGCCGTATCATGACTCCGCGGCCCAGCTGCTGAGGCACGCGTGGGATCGGTTCTCCAGCCGCTACATGGTCACAGCGACCCAATAGTCCCATGAGGCACCCTGTCGACAACCTCGAGGAAGAGCATCGCGTCATCCAGTCCGTCCTGCAGGCGATGGAGCGCGAGTCAGAATCGCTGCAAGCGGGCGAGACGTTGCGAACCAGGTTCTGGCTGGACGTCTCGGAGTTCCTGGAGAAGTTTGCCGATGGGTGTCACCACGCCAAGGAAGAGGACCTGCTCTTCCCGGCGCTGGCCGAGTGCGGCATACCCGAGCAAGGGGGACCCATCGGTGTCATGAAGGAAGAGCACGTCCAGGGTCGCATGCTGCGACAACGGATTCACGCCGCTGCCACGACTGGCGATGGCAGCGCGCTTGTCGAGGCGAGCCGGGGCTTTGTCCACCTGTTGCGGGAGCACATCCAGAAGGAGGAGACCGTGCTCTTCCACATGGCCCGGCATGTTCTGAGCGCCGAAAAGACGGCGGAGCTCGAGGAGGCCTTCGCCGGCCAGGACCCGGGCTCGGAGTACGTGAGCCTGGCCGCCAGACTAAGCACTCCGGCGTAGTGCACGGGCCCTAGCGTACGGCGAAATTGGTCCCGTTCTGGGGCGTTTGGGGTCCACAGGTTCCTCCTGGTTCCTCCGCTCGACAGGGAACGGCATGCAGGTCACAGCATGGACGGTGATGGCTCCCCGGGAGCCGATGATCCAACAGACACGAGAGGAGGTGCCGGCCGCGGGCGAAGTCATCGTGGAAGTGGCCGGTTGCGGCGTCTGTCACACCGACCTCGGGTTCTTCTACGACGGGGTGCCGACCCGGCACGGTTTCCCGCTGACCCTGGGTCATGAGGTCAGCGGTCGTGTCGTGCAGGCACAGGACGAAGCTGCGAGGTGGATCGGCCGGCAGGTCATCGTGCCGGCAGTCCTGCCCTGTGGAGACTGCGATGCCTGCCGCAGCGGGCGCGGCGCGATCTGCCCGCGGCAGGTCTTTCCCGGCAACGACGTCCATGGCGGCTTCGCCTCCCACCTGCGCGTACCGGCCCGCGGCCTCTGCCCGGTGCCCGATCTCGAGGCCCCCGCCAACAACCCGGCAGGCGTTCGGCTTGCCTCGCTGGCGGTGATCGCGGATGCCGTCACGACCCCCTACCAGGCGATCCTCCGCAGTGCCCTCGGCGCGGGCGACCTGGCGGTCTTCGTGGGCGCCGGCGGCGTCGGGGGCTTCGGTGTCCAGATCGCCGCGGCCCTCGGGGCCGTGGTGGTGGCGCTCGACGTCGACCAGGGCCGGCTCGCCCTGATCGGAGAGCACGGCGCCACCCGGACCTTCCGGCCCGACCAGATGGAGTTCAAGGAGTTGCGGC
>QJVU01000700.1 GCA_003235605.1 Planctomycetota bacterium
CCAGCACCAGCGCCACCAAGGTCATCGACCGACTGCAGCGAGACCTGCTGGTGGATGAACAGGGCGTCTACTTGATCCAATCGCTCCCGCCCAGTGGCCAGCCGCCCTTCGTAGCGGCGCTCCGACACGGAGGCGGCGAACGCTGGCTCTGGACCGGCGACCCCGACGGCCGCTTGGAGCGATGTGGGCTGCACGCGGCCGGTATCGTCCTCGTACAGGTGCGTGGTTCGCTGGCCAGCAAGTTCGCAGTTCTCGCGACCAGCGATGGCACGGAGACGAGGCGGCGAACCATGCGCGGCGCCGTCGAAGTCGGCAACTGGGACCCCTACCTGTCCCCGGACCGGTCTCCGGACCAGGTCCTCCTTGCACAGGAACTGGGCAGCCTCACCCTCACGTGCATGTCCCTGACCACGGAAGTCCCGTCCTTTCGCTACGAGGTGCCGGCACGCAACCGGGAGCTGGGGGGCACGCCGATCCTGGGGTCTGGCTTCCTCGCGGTTCCGGTGGTCACCAAGCGCGGCAACCGGCGGGAGCTGTTCGTCATCGACTACAAGAAACTGGCCGGGGCATTGCCGAACGGCAAGAACAGCCTGGAGCTCGCGGCAGCCCGAATGGGTTTCCGGCTCACCCGGCACGGGAAGTACATTCTGTACCGGGACGACACCAGCGTGTACGTTCTCGGCAAGGGGGCGACAGCCAAATGACACCACTGATGCCGCATTCCCGGACACGTCCAGCATCCGCAGCGTTGGCGATGGCAGTTGTCCTCACAACCGCCGTCGCCCACTCCCAGGGGGACGATGGCCGACGCCGCCAACGCCGTGAGCCCCAGGGACACCACCGGCACCTCATCACCCCGGAGCTGGAACGGGCCGTGAACCGGGGGCTTGCGTGGCTGGCCAAGCACCAGGATGCCAAGGGCTCCTGGTCCGAGAAGATCGGCTTCAAGCTGAACACGAACTACAACGTCACCAAGGAACACGGCGGCCACGTCGGGGTGACGGCGCTGGCACTGATGAGCTTCATGGCGGGTGGACACGTGCCAGGGCGCGGCAAGTACGGTGAGGTCCTCCGGAACGGGGTGGACTACGTCCTGAGCTGCGTCAAGGAGAACGGGTTCATCCAGGACAATGGCACGCGCATGTACAGCCACGCGTTCGCCAGCCTGTTCCTGGCCGAGATCTATGGCATGACACGGCGACGGGACGTCCGTGACGCGCTACAGCGGGCCACCACCCTGATCGTCGACTCGCAGAACGCCGAGGGCGGCTGGCGCTATCAGCTGTTTGCCCGTGAGTCCGACATGTCGATCACCGTCTGTCAGGTGATGGCCCTGCGCGCTGCCAGGAACGTGGGCATCACCGTGCCTGCTTCCACCATCCGCAGAGCGGAGAACTACGTCAACCGGAGTGCGATCCGGCCCGGCAGCCACATCCACGGTCCGATGTACCACTACAACAGCCACATGATCCGCAACGAGTCCGGCGGCTTCATGTATCAGCTGCGTGGTGGCAGCCGCGCCACCTTCCCGCTGACCGCCGCGGGTGTCACCACCCTCTACTCTGCCGGCAACTACGACAGTGAGCTGATCCCACCGGCGCTCGACTATCTGGAGAGGCTGCTTCATGACTTCAACTCCATGTTCGGCCCTGGCGGCGAGTACGACGGACACTACTTCTTCTACTACGGTCATTACTACGCGGTGCAGGCGTTCTTCGTCGCCGGTGGTGCAGCCTGGAACCGCTACTTCACTGCGGTGACGCGCCAGCTGCTCGACAACCAGTCGAGCACCGGCGAGTGGGCCTGCGAGGTGGGGCCCGGGAACGCGTTCGGGACTGCGGTGGCAACGTTGATCCTGCAGATCCCCTACCAGTATCTCCCCATCTTCCAACGCTGACCGTGTCCCGAGACGCACCCGAAGGCCCGGCTCACCCCGCCCGTTACCTGGAGGCCCTCATGGGCCGGCAGCTGCGCCGCATCCGCAGCCGTTTCCTGCTGCATGGCTTCGGCGTTGTGCTGTTCCTCACGGGCGCTGTGGCCACGGCCTACTACGGAGTGGACCGCCTGCTGCAGCTGCCGCCGGCGGTAAGGTTGTTGATCAGCCTCGGCGTAGCTGCCTACGTGCTCCACCTGACCCGGCGCTGGCTGCTTTATCCCCTCAGCCGCAGCTTGACCGGAGCCGACGTGGCGATCGCGTTCGAACGGCGCTTCCCGGAGCTGCAACAGAAGCTGATCTCGGCCCTGCAGCTGGGACATCAGGCCGAGTCCGGAGAGTTGCGGAACCAGTCGGCTGCGATGGTGGGCCAGCTGCTGCAGGACGCCCGACGGCATGTCGACGAGGTCCCCCATCAGCAGCTGCTGAGTCCTGCGCAGACCGGCAAGGTCTGGGCAGCCACGGCCGCCTTGGCAGCGACCATCTTCATCGGAGCGGCAAACAACCCCGCCGCGACCGGCGTGTTCCTGCAGCGCATCCTCGGGTTGGATGTTGCCTATCCCCGGGCCACGAACCTCTACCTGCTGCTGCCGGAGGGAGACGACTTCCGCATCGAGAGGGGGCCGGACAAGGGCAGCGTTCGCCTGACCATGGCTGCTGGCAGCGACTTGCCGGTGGTCGTGCGCGTCGAGGGCGAGGTCCCGAAGCAGGTCTACATGATGGTGCTGGGTGGGCGCGGCATGGCGCGGCAGAACGCGATGACCCAGCGCGGCGAGAGTCGCTTTCGCTACGTGTTCCGTCGGATCGCCGGCGACTTCGTGTTCCATGCCGCAGGCGGCGACGATCCCCGCGGCGACCTGACGGTGCAAGTGCGGACCTTGCAGCCACCGCGGGTCGAGACGATCCAGGCCCTGGTGAACTACCCGGCCTACACCGGTATCGCACCCGCCACCCAGGTGGGCGGCACCGTCGAAGCGCTGATCGGCAGCAGCATCCAACTCGACATCACGGCCACCCAGGACATCGAGAAGGCCACGCTCACGTTCCACGAGTCGGGCCGGGAAGCCATCGATCTCGCTCCCACGGTCGTCAACGACGACGCTGGCGCCCGAACGATCTACCGGGCAACGCTGCTCCACACCCAGTCCGACCGCTATCAGGTGCAGCTTCTGAGCAAGGACGGACTGACCAACCCCCACCCGGGGACGTATCACCTGCTGGCGGTGCCGGACCACGCGCCCGTGGGAAATGTCCTCGCCCCCGAGAACGACAACCTGAACGTGGTGCTGCCCGACGGCATCATCCCCATCCGCATCCAGGCAGGAGACGACTTCGGCCTCAGCAAAGGAACGGTGACCCTACAGTCCGACAAAGCCGACGCCACCTTCGAGCGCACGCTGTTCCAACGGCAACCCGAAAGTCCGCCCAGGAAGGAGCGGATCCTGCAGGATTTCGTGGACCTGGCGAAGCCGCCCTCGGACCGCGCACGTGTCTCGATCGGGCAGACCTTGCTGATCACCGCCCAGCTCTGGGACAACCGCGAGCCCCAAGCCGGCTCCACCAAGCTCACTTCGCGCCAGGTGTACGTCATCGGCGAGACCGACCTGCTGCGCCGGGTGGCGGGGCACTTCCGCCGGGTGCGAGAGATGGTGGAGCAGAACCTGCGCCTGCAGAGTGATCGCCACGAGCGGCTGCTGGACGTCCTGGAGAGCCTCACCAACGCCACGGTGCCCAACCAGGTCGCCATCACCGCCATCGAGGTGGCCCAGGGCCGCATCCAGGGCGCCGCCGGACGGGTCCACACCGAGCTCATGCGGGCCTTCGACTTCCACCTCTTCAACCGCCTCGATCCGGCCAACCCCGCCACCCAGGTGGCCGGCCTCTATCGCGACTTCCACGCCAAGGACCCCCGGGCACAGAGGTTCTTGCCCGAGTTCTACCAGGACCTGACCACCCGCCGGCGGGACGGGCGCCTGGGCGCCATGGAGATCCTGGATCCCATCCTGGAGATGACCGAAGCGGCTCGCCGAATGGCAGTGGAGCTGGCGCCCGCCACCCTGGAGCAACTCGCCAAGGCGCGGGTGGCTCCCTCGTCGGCGGCGACCGAGGCCGCCCTCAAGGCCGCCGCCGAGGGCCAAACCGCTATCATCAGGGTGCTCAAGGAACTCCTCGCCCGTTTGGACGACTGGAACGAGTTCCGCGATCTGATCGACAACACCAGAGCCTTGAGGGACAAGCAGAGAGAGATCCGGGCCCGCACCCAGTCTCTCGAGCAACCCACGGAATACCCGCCACGCGAAGGAGAAAAGCGCCGATGACACCGATCAAGTGGCTCCTGCTGGCAGGCTGTCTCAGCCTGCCGCTGATCCTCACGCCGGAGCTGGGCGCCCAGCCGGCCTCGCCCGACACGGAGCAGTTGGGTCGCGAGCAAGCCGAGCTCTTGCGCAAGGCGGAACGCCTTCGGGACCTCATGAGGCGCTTGCTGGAGCGCTACAGCGCCCAGAAGGAGGACCGATCCCGCGAGGTCGACCTCATCCAGAAGGGGCTGAAGCACCTCGAGGAAAGCGGACTCCTGCAGAACGCGGCGGATGTCCGCAGCGACCTGGACGCGAGGGCGCTGGCAGAGGCTCAGCGCAAGCAGGGCAAGGTGATCCAGGACCTCGAGAAGCTCCTGGCCATCCTCCTGGATCGGAACTCCCTGGAGAGCCTCGAGGAACAGTTGGCGACCGCCACCCGCATGGCCCAGGATGTCCGCGAGCTGGAGCGACGCCAGGCCGAGCTTCAGGAACGCACCCTCCAGGCAGCGCGTCGAGAGCCCGGCAAGGCCGAGGCCAGGTTGCTGGACCGCCTGGGGCAGCTGGCTCAACGCGAGCGCCAGGAAAGCCAACGCAACCGCAACGAAGCCGGCGTGCAGAGACCCAGCCTGGAACAAGCCCTGGCGCGGATCGAGGAGCTGCTGCGAGCCCAGGGCCGACTGGAGACGGCAGCCGACCGCCAAGCCAGGAACGACACGGACAAGGACCGCGACGACAAGGACCGCCGCGCCCAGGCCTTCGCCTTGGGCGAGCTCAAGCAACAGGCAACGGAAGAGCTGGCCCGCCAAGCCCACGGGCGCAGCCTCGATCGGCTGGCCCAGGCAGCCCGCGACTACCAGCAGGCCCTCGGCCAGCAGGACACGGCACACCAGCATGCAGCCGCCGACGAGGTGACGCGGAGACTCGAGGACATCACCCGCCGCCTGGAGAACGCGGCAAGCCACGATCCGGAGGAGAGCCGGCTGCGGGAACGCATGCAGGCCTTGCGGCAGCAGCTCCGGAAGGCAGCCAACGCCCAGCCCGGGGACAACCCGAGAACCCTGGCCGACCTCGCCAAGGAGATCCAGCAGGTGGCAGAGAAAGCCAGCGAGGCCCAGCGGCAGGCCAGCGACAAGGACCTGGCAACGCTGGAGCAGGGCGTCCGCAAGGCGGCCGAGCAACTCCAAGGCCGGCAGCAAGACCAAAAACAGCAGGAGCGCCCGCGGCCCGGCAGCGCCGCCGAGAGCCTTGCGCGGGCCCTACAGTCCCTGCGCAGCGCCCGCCAGCGCGGCTCGGAGGGCCAGGACCGCGGCCGCATGACCGACCTCTCCCAGGCCCGGCGCCAGCTGGCCGAGGCCGAGGACCGGTTCCGCCGGGCAAACCCCGAGCCCCAGGACCGTGCCGCCGCCATGGCCCGGGAATCCGCACAGGTGGCCGAGAGCCTCCGGCAGTCGCCGCGGCCCCAAGCGGCGGAACAGAGCGCTGCCAAGGACCTGGACGCCGCCGAAGACACACTGCGCCAGCTGCAGCAGCAGCTGGAACAACAGGCAAAGGACCGCCAGGCAGGACGAAGCCCGGAAGGAGATGGGCAGCGCAAGCAGGCCATCCAGCAGAACCTGCAGGGTTCCCGTCGCAACCTGGAATCGGCGCGCAATCGCCTGCAGCAAGCCATGGCAGGGAGCAACCCGGACAACCAGGCGCAGGCGGACCGAGCCCGGGCCCAGGCCGCCCAACGTCAGGCCGAGCTGGGCAAGGAGACCCAGCGGCTGCAGCAGGACGTGCGCCGCGCCCAGGAGTCCGGGGACATCACCCGCGAACAGCAGCAGGCCGCCGACCGACAGATGCAGCGGGCATTGGAACAGATGCGCCGCGCGCAAGACGAGTTGCAGCGCGGACGCCAGGCCACGGCGGCCGATCGCCAACAGCAGGCCTCTGACGATCTGGATCGCGCCCGCCAGGAACTCCAGCGCAACCGTCCCCTCGACCGTCAGCAGCGCGAACAGCTCCAGAACCTCGCCAAGGAACAGCGCAAGTTGCAAGAGGACATCCTTCGCCTCGCGCGCCTCGCCGAGGAACGCAAGAACCGCCGTGCCCAACAATCCCTGGAGCAGGCCGGGGAGGCTGCCAGGCAGGCAGCACAGGCAATGGACGAGGGCGAGGACCAGGCCGCGGAGCAACGCCAACAGGAGGCTCGGGACCGCCTGGAGGAGGCTCGCAAGGCCCTCGAGAAGGAGCGGGATCGCTACCAGGACCTGCGCCAGGAAGAGCTGTTGTTCCGGATTCGGCAGGAGCTGGAGGAATTCCTCGCGAAGCAGCAGCCGATCACCGCACAGACCGAGGAAGCTTCGAAGACCTACGCCCAGCAGGAGCGGCTTTCGCGCCGGATCCGACGCAAGCTCAACGACCTTGGCCAGCAGGAGAGCGAGCTCTCCGCGAAGGCCCAGTTCCTGCGGAAGGCCCTGGAAGAGGAGGCGGTCCTGGTCTTCACCCATGCGCTGCGAGCCAACGAGGAGGACCTCGCCGAAGTGGCCACCCGCCTGGGCGGCCGCCGCCCCGATCCCAGCGAGCTCACCGTGGTGCTCCAGAAGGACGTGGAACGACGCACTCAGGAGCTCCTGGAGGCGCTCAAGCGGGAGCAAGAACGACGGCAGCAGGAGCAGGAACGGCGGAACCAGAACCAGCAACAGCAGCAGCAGCAAGACCAGAACCAGCGCCAACGGCAGCGCCTGGTCTCGCTCCTGGCGGAGGTGCAGATGTTGAAGCAGATGGAGGAGGACATGCACCGCCGCACGTCGTTCATGGAGCGGGTCACCCGCGCCCGCGGCGACGACGTCTCCGACGTAGACTTGGCGCTGCTACAGCGCCTTGGCCACCGTCACAACGAGATCACTCGCATCTTCACGCAGCTGCGGGCGCAGATGGAGGAATCCCTGGCGCCTCCCGAATCACGCGAGGACGCCACCCCCAAAGACGGCCGCAAAGACGACGAGAAGAACAGCGAGAAGAAGAAGGAGGACGGCCGATGAAGACAGTCGCAGCCCTCACAGGCCTCCTCTTGCTGACGACCGCGCTCTCCGCCCAGATCGGTGAGGACCCTCGGGAGAAGATCCGGGAGCAGCTGGCGCGGATCTCGAAGGGCCTCCAGGAAGTCGACAACAAGCTGCGGGAGAGCGGCAGCGGCCAGCAGGCCAGCCCCGAGATGGAACGCAACGTCAAGCGTATCGAAGAGCTGCTCAAGAACATCAGCGGCAGCCAACGACAAGTGGTCAACGACATCGATGACCTGATCAAGCTGCTCCTGGAACAGGCCCGCCGCCAACAGCAGCAGCAACAACAACAGCAGCAACAACAGCAACAG
>QJVU01000507.1 GCA_003235605.1 Planctomycetota bacterium
GAGGTGGTTGTACGGGAGTCGTTGCCAGCTGTAGAAGACGACCCCGACGGTGTAGGCAACACCGCCCAGGAAGATCAGCCAGAGTGCACCGGCATCCAGTGAAGCCAGGATTGGCCGGATGGCGATGAGAGCCAGCCAGCCAGCGGCCAGGTAGCTGGTGACCGAGAGTCCCTCGCGTTCCCGCAGGCTCGGTACCAACTTCGCGCCGATCCCCAGGACTGCAATCCCCCAAGCCACGCCGAAGAGGGTCCAACCCCACGCCCCCTGCAGCAACACGAGGGAAAACGGGGCATAGGTGGCGGCGATCAAGACGTAGATGCTGCAATGGTCGAGCACGCGCAGCCGTTCCTTGCGGGGGGACGCGCAACTCAGGTGGTACAGCGTCGAGACTATGTAGACCGTCGTGAGGGATGCCCCGAACACCGAGCATGTCACGACGTGCAGGGTGGAGCCATGGATCGCCGCCAGCCGCGATAGAACGACCAGGCCTGGAATGCTCAGCAGCGCCCCGATGCCATGGCTGACAGCGTGGGCGACCTCCTCCCCGCGGGTGAACAACTGGGTCTCGGGATTCGTGGCGTTGGAACCCATTGGAACAGATGCTACCACGAGGTTGGGAGATTGTACAGCTGAGGGGTTTGTGTCCGGCGGTTGGACACCGTGGCCTGCCAGGAACTGTCGCGGTTGCAAGCCGCCACGGCTCCGGCCGCACGAGGTCAGGGTTGCATCAAGAACCCCGAACCGGGAGCCCGATAACTTCTACCTGTCTCTACGTGCTATCTGGGGACTCGGGAGGAGGCCCTCGAACGGCGTCAATCATTTGATGTCAGAGGTGGATCTGACGGCATGGCAATTCGCGGACGTCTTGAAGACCTTGAGGCTTCTGAGATCCTGCAGTTCCTGGCGCAGTCGGGAAAGACCGGGACCCTGAGGTTTGCCGACGACCACAAGAGCAAGCTCCTGTAGCTCCTGTATCTCGAGGGCGGCAAGCTGGTCTATGGGGTGAGCCAGCACCAGCTTCCGCCTCTGGGGGAGGTGCTGTACCAGCACGGATTCACCAACGATGTGATCGTGCGGGGCGCGGAAAGCGGCCAAAGCTGGTCCGACCAGATGAGCAAGGCCCTGGCCTGGCGGAGGATGAGCGCCGGTTCGACGATCGAGGGCGAGTACTCGCGCGCACGCCTGGGTCAGATACTCGTCAGGAGTGGCAAGGTGACCTGGGAGGAGCTGGACTACGCGCTCGAGCCCAGCAACATGCCTGACCACCTTCTCGAGGAGATCCTTGTCACCGGCTATCGGATCGGTCGCAGGGCGGTGCAGGGGATTCGGAGGATCGCGACGCCCGAGGTGTCTCTCTACCAGGCCTTGATCAGCGCCCAGGCCCTCAGCCCCGAGCAGATCGAGGATGCAGTCGCCGATATCAGCGACGACAAGCTCGGGGAGCTACTTGTCTACTTCGGCTACGTGAAGAAGAGCGAGGTTGCCTTCGCCGTTGAGCAGCTCGACGCGATACGCAGCTACTGTCCCCAGATCTTCAGGATTGGCGAGCTGCTGGTGGCCAGCGGCAAAGTCACTCAGCGGCAGCTGGAAAAGGCGCTGGAGGCCCAGTTGACCAACCGCAAGCCTCTTGGCGAGCTACTGGTAGAGCAGGGGGTCCTGAGCGAAGAGCAGCTCGGCGATGCTGTGTCGCAGCTACAGGAGCTGCGCGCGGCGTACTCGCCCCTCCACCGCCTTTCCGAGATCCTGACCCGAGTCCACGACCTCTCCGTCGAGGATTTCGATGGGGCTTGGCGAAGACACCTGGACTCAGGCAACACTCTGGCGGCGGAGCTGGTCGGCGCCGGGAGGACTGACGAGAGCACGCTCCGTGATGTCTTCGAGACCGTGCTCTCAGAGGAGCTCCGCGACCTGATGCTCTGGCAGGAGGCGGGCTACGAGTTCTTCGAGGGGTTCTCGCTGGAAGATGCGCTTGCGCAGGATGGCCTGGATCGTCTCCACGACTTCGTTTTCGAGACCGGCTCCCTGCTGCTGGATGCAGCCTACCACGCAGATGAGGTGAACCGGTCGAGTCCAGAGTTCGTCTTCCCCGAAACGATTCTCGACAAGCAGGACATCTTCGATCTCGAAGATGAGGGTGTCGCCATCCCTCAGGCGGAACGACGTCTGCTGGATCGGATGGATGGCAAGCGACCGAGAAGGCTGGTGTGCGCAGTCCTCCCCGGGAACTCGTTGTCGCACGGTCGCTTGATGATGCAGTTCGTTGCGAACGGTTGGGCACGACCATTGTCCCGGACGGAAGCATACAACAAGGCGCTAGCCTGTGTGGACCGAGGCAACTACGAGCAAGCCGTGCTGTACCACGAGCACGCATTGTCCTCACCCGGGGATCAACCAACCGACGCGAGGCTGAGGATGGCAATTCAGGGAGCCCGCGTGTTGGCCTCCAGAAACCACGTCCGGCACGCAGCGTTGGCGGTCAGCAGGGCCGCGCGGTTCATCGGCAATCTGCGTCTCGTGCAGGTGCCGATAAGCATGCTGGCTCGCGTCCAGCTCGTGGCACGTCCGGCACGCTGGCTGAAAGAGACCTGGTGTGCGCTGCGGGAAGTCGCGAGCCAGCGGGCCAATCAGTGGACGCTGGCTTTTGAGGAGTTCATGATCCAGAAGGGGTTGGCCCGACAGTGGTGGGCCATCAGGACGCGGTTCCTGGCTCCCCTGAAGAGAATCAGCAGCGACACCCGCGTTGCTACGTTGTTGGCGGTCGCTCTGGTTCTGGGTGCGGCCGGCCTCACCAGGTTCGGCGAAACCGAAAGGACATCGGCGCTGGGCGGACTGGGCATACCGGAGTACCCACCGGGAGAGATCAAGTCCGCGGTAGCCGAGCTGGAGGCTGGTGGACCGTTTGATGTCGTCCCTGCAATCACCAACAACGCGATCTACGTGGTGTCCCGGGACGGCACGTTGCGTGGCAAGCCTCTCGACAGCCTCCCCGAGGGCGGCGAGAGGAGCCCTGGCTGGGAGGTCGAGCTCGGAAGATACGGAGACCTTATCTCGACTCCTGCCGTCTTCGGCAGCTACCTGTTCCTGACCAATGTGCGGGGTTCCGTCCAC
>QJVU01000025.1 GCA_003235605.1 Planctomycetota bacterium
GGCCTTCTTCGACCTGGAGAACCTCGCAATCGGCGTTGGCGAGGTCCACCTGGGCAGCTTCAAGGTCGAGCTGGTGCTGGGGCGCCTGCTGGAGAAGGGCAACGTCATCGTAAAGAAGGCCTACGCGGACTGGCAGCGACATGCCTCCTACAAGCGAGGCTTCCACCAGGCGGCCATCGAACTCGTGGACATGCCGGGAAGCAAGCTCACTGGCAAGAACAGTGCCGACATCAAGATGGTGGTGGATGCCCTCGAGCTCTGCTACACGAAGCCGCATATCGACGCTTTTGCGCTGGTCTCGGGCGACTCGGACTTCTCGCCGCTGGTCTCCAGGCTGCGGGAGAATGGCAAGTACGTCATCGGCCTTGGTGTCAAGAAGAGCACCAGCCACCTGCTGATCGACAACTGTGACGAGTTCATCTTCTACGACGACCTGATCCGGCCCAAGAAGCCGAAGCGGCAGAAGCTCTCGGATCTGCCCGAGAAACGGCGGGAGGCGTTCACCCAGCTGCTGGACGCTGCCTCCGCGCTGCAGCGGGACGACAAGATCCTGCACAGTTCCCTGGTGAAGGAAGCCATGAAGCGCAAGCAACCCCAGTTCAGCGAGGAGTACCATGGCTATTCCTCGTTCAGCAGGTTGCTGGAGGACGCCCAGGAACAGCAGCTGATCACGCTGCGCAAGGACTCCCGCAGCGGCACCTACGTGATCGAGGAGATCCGGGAGACGTAGGGGTTCATCCGCTCCCGAACATCCGCAGCCATTCCGCCTCGGACTTCGGCTTGAACACCATGTTGTTTTGGCGCGTCGCGCCCATGGCCGCAGAAGGGTCCCGGGAGTAGAGGTGGCCCGGGTAGAGGATGGCATCGTCCGGCACCTTGGCCAGTCGCTCCGTGAGGCTCCGGTAGAGCTGCCTGGGGTCGCCTCCGGGCAGGTCGGTGCGGCCGCAGCCGTCGAGGAACAGCGTATCCCCGGCCACCAGCCGGTTCTCCACGAGGAAGCACTGGCTGCCGGGGGTATGACCCGGGGTATGGATCAGATGCACCGGGATCTCGCCGATCCGCACCTCCTCACCGCTCTCGTGAAGCACGAGGTCCGAATCCGAGACACCGGTGACCTCCTTCACCCACGGGGCCTCGACGCGCTGTATGTGGACCTTGGTGCCTTGCAGCTCGAGCAGCTTCTGGATGCCTTCGACCTCGTAGCCGAACAGGTCGCCGCCGATGTGATCCGGGTGGAAGTGGGTGGCCAGGACGCCGGTGATGCGCATGCCGTCGGCCGCGGCAATGTCCAGCAGGTCCTTCACTTGATAGGCCGGATCGACCACGAGCGCCTCCCCGGTCTGGCGGTCACCCAGAAGGTAGACGAAGTTCACCATCTGGATTGCTACCGGGTCGGTCCTTGCAAAGTCCCGGCCGGCCAGCAGCTGGCGAAAGTAGAAGCGTTCGTGATCGGGCACGGACTTGGACTCGGGCATGAGGCCACTCTAACCCATGCCGGGGCTGCCGGAACCAGGCGGGAGTCTGGGAGTTGGCCACCGACCTGCTTGAGTCCCGGTGTCCGCGGGGCTAGAAACGGACAGCCTGAACCATCCGAAAATGTCCCCGAACCAGCCACCAGCACGCCCGAGGATCGGCGTACTGACGATCTCCGACCGCGCGAGCAAGGGGCAATACGAGGATCAGTCCGGGCCGGCGATCGAGTCCGTCCTGCGGGAGTACCTCGCGACAGCGTGTGACTTCGAGGTGCGTGTCATCCCTGACGAAGTGGGCTTGATCGTGGAAGCCATTCGCGACTTTGCGCGCCAGGGGTGCGCGCTGATCTGTACGACGGGCGGCACCGGACCGGCACAGCGCGATGTCACCCCGGAGGCAATGGCCGAGGCCTGTGACAAGATCCTGCCGGGCTTCGGCGAGGAGATGCGGCGGGCCTCGCTCGCGGCAGGGGTGCCCACGGCCATACTCTCGCGACAGACTGCCGGCATTGCCGGCGGCTCCCTCGTGGTCAACTTGCCTGGCAAGCCGCAGTCGATCCGTGTCTGTCTGGACGCAGTGTTTCCGGCGATTCCCTACTGCATCGACCTGATCGGCGGACCGTACCTGGACGGGCACCCGGACCGGGTACAGGTGTTCCGGCCCGCCAAGAGATGATCCCTGGATGCTGAGCGCGGTCCTGGTGGTGGCGGTACTGTTGGCGCTGAACGGCCTCTGCGTGGCGGCGGAGTTCGCCGCTATCGCCGCCCGCCGCAGCCGCGTGCACCAGGCCGCCGAGGCCGGCAGCAGCTCCGCCAAGGTGCTGCGCACGATCCTCGGCGATCCGCTGCGCCTCGACCGCTACATCTCCGCGTGCCAGCTGGGGATCACCACTACCAGCATCGCTCTCGGCGCCTACGGCCAGCACGTGATCGCCAACGCCCTGGCGCCAACCCTGGAGTTCCTCGGATCGGCTCGGGGGACCGCGGCCCAGTCGCTGGCGGTGGTGATCGTCCTTGCCGGCCTGACCGCGCTGCAGATCGTGGTGGGAGAGCAGGTGCCCAAGTCCATGGCGATGCACCGCCCCAACCGCGTGGCGATGGTTACGGTCTGGCCCCTGCTGTGGGTCGAGCGGTTGCTGGCGCCGCTTCTCGTGGTGCTCTACACCACGTCGCGCTTCGTGCTGCGGCTCCTGGGTGTGAAAGGCCTGACGGTTCACGATCACGTCCACACCCCCCAGGAGATCGACCTCTTGATCCAGCACAGCCGACGAGGCGGCATCCTGAAAGCGGACCAACACCAGCGCCTGCAGCATGCCTTGGAGCTCGAGGTGTTGACCGCCAACCAGCTGATGATCCCGCGACCGAAGATCACCGCCCTCGACATCGAGACCCCCGACAAGGACGCCCTGCGCACGATTCTCGAGGGGCGCCACACCCGGCTGCCCGTCTACCGCAACGACATCGATCACGTCGTCGGCATCCTGCATACCAAGGATCTGGCCAGGGGGATGGTCGCCGATGGCGGGCTGGAGGGCTGGCGGCAGCAGGTCCGCCCGGTGCTGTTCGTCAGCGAGGGCATGACGCTGGACCGTGTCTTGGCCAGGTTGCGGGAGCGCCAGACCCAGCAGGCCATCGTCATGGACGAGTTCGGTGGCGTTGCGGGCCTGGTCACCCTCGAAGATGTGTTGACCCATGTCTTCGGCGAGGTCGGCGACGAGTTCAGCGACCAACAGACCCAACCGGAGCGGCTCAGCGACGGGCGCCTGCGCCTGCCGGGCTCCCTGCGTCTGGACGAGGTGCCGGACTTCTTGGGCACGACGTGGAACGGCACCGCGAAGACCGTGGGGGGCCACGTCACCGAGGTGCTCGGCCACCTGCCGACTGCAGGCGAGAAGCTCACCTTGGAGGGGGTGCCGGTGGAGGTGGAGAGCGTGGAGCACCACGTGGTGATGTCGGTGCTGGTGGGCGCGGGCGTGCAGGAAGAGGAGGAAGCCGAGGGTGGATAGCCTGGTCGCGGTCCTGATCGTCGCGCTGTTGATCGTGCTGAACGGCCTCTACGTAGCCGCCGAGTTCGCGCTGGTGAGTGTGCCGCGGGCCAACGTGGCCCAGCTGGCCGACCAGGGGCACCGTCTGGCCGCCATGCTGCGCAGCATCCTCCGGGACCAGCGGCAGCAGGACCGCTACCTGGCCACGACCCAGCTCGGCGTCACGCTGGCGAGCCTCGGCCTCGGCATGTATGGCGAGCACACGCTCGCGCGCAGCCTGCAACCGTGGTTCGCGGTGACCATGGCCATCTTGCTCGCGGTGGCCATCTTCACAGTGCTGCATGTGGTGCTCGGGGAGATGGTGCCGAAGTCCCTGGCGCTGGCAAGTCCCCGGCGCGCCGCCTTCCTCACGCTGCCCCTCACCCTCACGACCCGCTTCGTGTTCTACCCCGCGGTGCGCAGCCTCGAATGGGCGAGCAACAGGGTCCTCAGGCTGCTGGGCGTCGACCGGTCCGCGGCCAGCGTCAGCCAGTATCACACCGAGGCGGACCTGTTGCAGATCGTCGAGCACAGCCGCAAGGGCGGCAAGCTGCGCACCGAGGCCGGCAGGGTCGTGATGGACCTGCTGGAGTTCGGGAGCCTGGTGGCGTCCGACGTGATGGTGCCGCGGGTCGCCCTTGCCGGCATCGAGCTGGGAACCCCTTCCGAAGAGCTGGCGAGGATCCTCGGCACCGTGCCCCACACCCGTTACCCCGTCTACCAGGGCAGCCTGGACCACATCCTTGGCATGGTCCACATCAAGGACCTGATCACCCTGGTTCGCGACGACAGGGTTCTCGACAAGGGTGTGGTCCGGACGATCCCCTTCGTACCCGAGAACATGGACGTGAATCGCGTGCTCGGGGTCATGCGCAGCCACCGCACCCACATCGTGGTGGTGATGGACGAGCAGGGAGGCACCGCCGGCCTGCTCACCATGAAAAGCCTGTTCGACGAGGTCGTGGGACCGATCGAGGAGGCGCACCACAAGGATCCCCGGCCCGAGATCTACCGGGATCCCCGGGGCCAGCTCCGGGTCGCCGGCACCGTGCGCCTGGACGAGTTGGCCGAGGCCGTTGGCCGCGCCCTCCCCGAGAGCGAGGCCGAGACCGTCTCGGGCTTCGTGCTCCTCAGCCTTGGCCGCCCGGCCAACGTGGGCGACGTGGTCACCTATGGCGGCCTCCGCCTGTTGGTGGTCGCCGTCGAGGGCCGTGGCGTCCAGGAGTGTCTGGTCCTGGAGACATGAGGGTTCCCGCGCGCTAAAACAGCGTCCATGAGCGCCGACAAGCTGCTGCATCTTGCGGATCTGGTCGATCCCGTCATCCAGGCGCTGCGGGACGTTTCTCTGGCAGACCCCGCGGCCGTCCAGGCGGCGCTGGAGAGGCAGTTCCCGATGGCCGGCGAGACCGTGCAGGGAATCCGGGCCGGCATGGTCCAGGGTCGTGAGGAGGGCTGGCTGCTGACCAAGACTGCAGGGGGCGTGCAGTTTGGTCGCGTGGCCAAGGATCGTTCCGGCTTCAGCGTGGATGCCGTGCTTTCGAGCGGCGCGGGCCCGAAGCATCGTCATCCGGAAGGCGAGGTGGACCTCATGTTTGCCACCAGCGGCGATCCCCGCTTCGATGGCCACCCGGAAGGGTGGGCGGTCTACGGGCCGGCGAGCGTGCACGTGCCGGCGGTGACCGGCGGTGAGATGCTGATCCTCTACCTGCTGCCAAGGGGCGCCATCGAGTGGGTGGAGTAGCCACGTTCCGCCGCAGCCACGTGCTGGACCTCGCCCTCGTAGGGCTCCTGGGTTCCCTGGGAGTAGCGGTCCCGGCCCAAGCGGTGGACAAGCACACCGGGGACACCGGAGCCACCGGGAACACCGGGAACACCGGGAACACCGGGAACCTCAGGTTCTCTCCGGACCGCTGTGCTGCGCAGGTCGAGAAGGCCAGGCAAGCTCAGCAGATCCCTGGTATCTCCGTGGCCGTCGGCTACCGGGGCCGGCTGGTCTGGACCTGCGGTTTCGGCAAGGCCGACCTGGAAAACGACGTCGCCGCCAGCAAGGACACGATCTACCGGTTGGCCTCCATATCCAAGCCGATCACCGCGGTGGCGGTGATGCAGCTGGTGGAGGCGGGCAAGATCGACTTGGACAGACCTGTGCAGGACTACCTGCCGCTGCCCAAGAAGAACTGGAAGCTGACCTGCCGTCACCTGTTGTCCCATGTCGGCGGGGTCCGCCACTACAAGGGGCGTGAGATGCTCAGCGCCAGGCACTACGCACGCGTAGAGGATGCCTTGGTGATCTTCCGGGATGATCCGCTGCTGTTCGAGCCGGGCACCCGCTACAGCTACTCGACCTACGGCTACAACATGCTGGGCGCTGTGGTTGCAACCGCCTCGGGCCGGCGTTTCGTGGAGTACCTCCACGAGCATGTCTTCGCGCCGGCCGGCATGAAGAGCGCCCAGGCCGACGACTCCTTCAAGATCATCAAGCACCGGGCCCAGGGGTATCGGAAGACCCGTACCGGCGACCTGCGCAACTCCGCGCTTGTGGACACCAGCAACAAGATCCCCGGCGGCGGGCTGTGCAGCACCGCAGCCGACCTGGTGCACTTTGCCCATGCCCTCATGGCGGGCAAGCTGCTCAAGAAGCAGACGGTCCAGATGATGTGGACCCAGGTGACCACCAAGGACGGCAAGCCGGTGCCCGACCGTAACGGCAAGCCAGCCCGCTACGGCATGGGGTTCGCGTTGTTCGGCGGGCAGGGACCGCGCAGGGTCGGCCATGGCGGGGCACAGCCCCGGGTGCGCACCCTGTTGTTGATCTGGCCTGAGGAGCGCGTCGTGGTCTCGGTGATGAGCAACCTCGAGGGCAGCAGGCTGATGCCTATCGCCCAGGATCTGGCCCGAGACCTGTTGTCGGGAGAGCCTGGAAGCAAGGCTGGCAAGTAGTCCTCCGCCGATGCGCTGTTTCGTCGCCATCCGTTTTCCGGAGCAGATCAACCGGGACGTCGAGCGCGAGATCCGCCAATTGGCGGCGACCGATGCCGCGGTGCGCTGGGTGAGGACGGAGAACCTCCATGTGACCCTGAAGTTCCTCGGTGACGTAAACGAGGACTTGCTGGGGGATGTCCACGTCGCCCTCAGCAGGGTTGCACGCCCGTCGATGTCGCTTTCCGTCCGCGGTTTGGGATGGTTTCCGCCTGCCGGTCGACCAAGGGTGGTCTGGGCCGGCATCGAGGGCGACGTGGAGAGCCTCGTGGCCCTGGCGGGGGACATCGAGCGACAGGTCGCGGCGCTGGGCTTCCCGGCGGAGCGACGCAGGTTCCAGACCCACCTGACCCTCGGACGCGTCAAGGGACCGCACAAGCTGGATGCGCTGATGCTCGAGGCGGAGCGGCGGCGCGGGCGGCTCGCGACATCCGCGGTGGTGGTCGATGCCTTCGGGCTCTACCAGAGCGAGCTCGGCGGGGGAGGGCCGCGCTACCAGAGGATCAGGACGTATTCTCTGACGGCAACCGGGACCTGACGGCTACTTGCCGACCTTGCCCTCGCCTCCGGCGCTGACGACGAGCTTGGCGGCGTTTACCGGATCGTTGACCGCGAACTGGGTGTAGAAGAGCACACCCACGAGGGTGGAGTCGTTGGGCACGGACTGCGGCAAGGAGAGTGTCCCCATGGCGCTGGTGGTGAAGCCCAGGACCGCCAGTGGGCTGGTCAACAGCGTGCACCCGGGGGCGCCGATGAAGGTCAGGTCGAGGTTGTTCTTGGTCAAGCCCACGGCAAGGAGGGCCTTGGCGTTGGGCAGGGCGGCTGAAAGGTCGAGGGAGAAGGGCTTGCCGATGGTGGGCACTCCCGTGGTCGAGATCTTGGGAACCGGGCCGGCGCTGCAGCACATGACGTTGTAGCTCCATCGCACCGAATTGAAGGGCCACAGCCAGGTCGTGCCGCTGAGGTAGAAATGGGTGTTGATGGTGCCCGTGGTCAAGCTCGGCAGGTTC
>QJVU01000169.1 GCA_003235605.1 Planctomycetota bacterium
GATCGACCTCGTGCAGTCGCAGATCCGCATCTCCGAGGGGCACTCCCTGGCCAGCGAGGAGGTCGGGATCTTCGGCCAGAACTCGATCCAGCCCAGAGGCTTCGCTGTTCAGTGCCGCATCACCACCGAGGATCCCGCCACCGACTTCATGCCTGACACCGGCGAGATCCTGGCCTACCGCGCCGCCTCTGGTCCGGGAATCCGCCTCGACGTTGGCAACGGCTATGCCGGCGCCCACGTCTCGCCCCACTATGACTCTCTGCTGGTGAAGGTCACCGCCTACGCCAACACGTTCCGCCAGGCAGTGCACAAGGCGGTTCGCGCGCTCAGGGAGTTCCGCGTGCGGGGTGTCAAGACCAACATCGCGTTCCTGCAGAACGTGCTGCGGCACGACACATTCCGCCAAGGCAGGGCCTACACGTCGTTCATCGACGAGACCTCGGAGTTGTTCGAGCTGAAGCTCAGCCGCGACCGCGCAACACGACTTCTGGGCTACCTTGCCGAGGTAATCGTCAACGGCCACCCCACAGTCAGCAAGGAGCGCCGGCTGTCTCCTACCGGCTTCAGAAAGCCACCGCTGCCCGAGGTTCCGGACGAACGGCCACCCGACGGCACCACGAAGATCCTGGAGGAGCGCGGCGCCAGGGGCCTGGCGGAGTGGGTCAAGCAGCAGACACAGCCCCTGGTCACCGACACCACCATGCGGGACGCGCACCAGAGCCTGATCGCCACACGGATGCGCACCCATGACCTGCTGAGTATCGCGCCCGCAACAGCGCACTTCGCCTCCCAGCTGTTCAGCATGGAGACCTGGGGCGGCGCAACCTTCGATGTTGCCTATCGTTTCCTGAACGAGGATCCCTGGGACCGTCTGCGCAAGCTCAAGAGGGCGGTGCCGAACATCCTCCAGCAGATGCTCCTGCGCGGCGCCAACGCCGTGGGCTACACGAGCTACCCGGACAACGTCGTCGAGGCGTTCATCGACGAGGCCGCGGCGATGGGGGTCGATGTGTTCCGGGTGTTCGACAGCCTGAACGACCTCGGCAACATGCAGGTCGCTCTCGACCGGATCCTCAGGACTCCGAAGGTCGCCGAGGTCTGCATGTGCTACACCGGCGATGTGGCCAACCCCAACCGCAAGAAGTACACCCTCGACTACTACGCGGACCTGGCCCGGCGCATCGAGGACATGGGCGCACACATCCTCTGCATCAAGGACATGGCCGGTCTGCTGCGGCCGCGTGCCGCGACGATGTTGATCGAGCGTCTGTCCGACTGCGTGGATCTGCCAATCCACCTCCATACCCACGACACCAGCGGCAACGGCGTCGCCTCCCTCCTGGCCGCCATCGATGCCGGGGTAAACATCGTCGACGTCGCTTTTGCGCCGATGGCCGGCATGACCAGCCAACCCAGCATGAACGCGTTGATCGCTGCGCTCCGCGGCGGCGAGCGCGAGACCGGCATGGGCAACAAGTCACTGCAACCGATCGCTGACTACTGGGAGGTCGTGCGGGAGTACTACCAACCCTTCGAGTCCGGGTTGTTGAGCGGCACATCCGAGGTCTACTACCACGAGATTCCCGGAGGCCAGTACTCCAACCTCCGCCCGCAGGCGGCATCCCTCGGTTTGCTCGACCGCTGGCAGGACATCAAGCATGCTTTCGCCGTCGTCAACCACCTGGTGGGGGACATTCCCAAGGTCACTCCCAGCAGCAAGATGGTTGGCGACTTCGCCAACATGCTGGTGCAGAAGAACCTGCTGGCGAAGAGCAACGACTTTGGCGAGATGGTGCGCAACACCAAGTCCAATGTCCTGCGCGCTGCCCCGAGGCTGGATTTCCCCGAGAGCGTGGTCACCTACTTCCAGGGCCACCTCGGCCGGCCGCCGGGCGGCTTTCCCCGGGACCTGCAGGATGCGATCCTCAAGGGCCTTCCGAGCGTGGAAGGCCGACCCGGCGGAAACCTGCCTCCCCTCGACTTTGGCTCCCTCCAGAAACAGCTCGCCAAGAAACACAGCCGGCAGCTGCATCACCACGAGGTGATCAGCGCGGCTCTCTACCCACGGGTGATGGACGACCACCTCCAGTTCCGCACCAAGTACGGCGATGTGTCCATTCTCGACACTCCCACCTACTTCTACGGCCTGGAGCAGGAGCAGGAGATCTGGGTCGACCTCGAGCCCGGCAAAACCCTGGTGATCACCCTCGACGCCGTCAGCGATCCGAGCGAAGACGGCATGCGCACGGTCTACTTCGACCTGAACGGCCAGGGCCGCCAGATCCAGGTTCTGGACAAGAGCCTTGCCAGCAAGGGCACCGCACGCCGTTTGGCCGATCGCACCAACGACAACCACCTGGGAGCCCCCATGCCCGGGACCGTCATCGCCATCCACGCCAAGCCCGGTGACAAGGTCCAGGAGGGCCAACCACTCCTCACCCTCGAGGCGATGAAGATGGAGACCGTCGTCCGGGCTCCACGGGATTGCGAAGTCAAGGAGATGGTCCCCGAAGTGAAGGCGGCAGTACAGGCGGAGGATCTGCTGGTGGTCGTGGTGTGATCAGCTCCGGCGAAGCTATCTGCTCAACAGGTTGACCAGGATCCTCGCAGCACCGGCATGCCCGAGGCGCAGCTGGCGATAGAGCACGAGAGCACAGTAGACGAAGTCACCCTTCCCGTGCTCGGCGTAGAGCAGCCCGCCCCTCAGCGGTTTCTCCCCCCGGTCCGCCGTCTCCAACAGCGCCACCCATTCCTTTCCCCAGTGCTCGGGAAAGTTCACACCGCGCTCCTGCACCCATCCGTCGAAGTCCTCGATCGTGATCTTGTTGGGGTAGCTCCAGATGCGGTGTCCGGAATCCAGCAGCCTCACCGGTGCATTCTCCTGGGACACCCGACGGTGCCCAACGTGCAAGTCGTAGGGAGCCAGCAACGGCTGATTCTCGTGTGCGTTCCATTCCTGAGGCTTGTGATAGAAACAGACCACCCGACCGCCGTTTCTGCAGAAATCCAGGATCCGTTCCCGCTGGTCGACGAGGTCCCGTCGCGACCGGTAGGCGCGCATGTCGACCACCACCGTAGTGAAGCGCGACAGGTCAACTGCCTTGAGAGTCACGGGATCGAGCAACTGGTAGTCGAGGTGCAGGCTCTCCAATGCCTGGTGCAGGGTGTCGTCCGGTCCCCGAACAAGGCCGATGTGCAGCGCTCTTGGCCGGCGAAACTCCACCCTGCTCATGTCCAGTCTGGCGACGGCCGCCGCGCCGCCATTTGTGGTTCCGGCGCTGTTGGACTCGAGCCTTGCCACGACCTGCAGTCTGCCGCGGCTTGTGGACTCGCTGGTGGCCTCGCCGCCAGCCTCGAGGGTCACGTGGGTCTCTACCTTTGCACGTCGTTGTTCTGGCGTGAGCTTGAGGACCTGTGGTCTCGCCTCGACGGCAATACCAGGCGGAGCATCGAACTCGAGTCTGGACTCCAACGTACCCTCACCGTTCCACACGACGTCCAGCTCCACCGTCCGGCGCTCGGGCTGCCGACCGGCCGGCAGCATGAGCACCTCGGGCTCGAAGGCCAGTCTGGCAGTGGGGACCGGCGTGAAGAAGAGCTCCACCTCACGGCAGAATGCGATCCCGCCCACGCGAAAGGCCACAGTGGGCCGCAGCGTCGCGGGCCACACAAGGGCAGGATCCACCGAGAGCAACGGGCCTGTCGTGCCCGTGCATGTCGCAGTGGAGCTCGATGCCTGAACCCACGCACCCCCAGGAGGCCGCAGCCGCAGGTCCTCGATGGTCACGTCGGGCGACACATCCGGTGACCATGCCTTCAGGGTCAGCGTTCCGCTGCCTCCGACCGGAATCCTCTCCTGCTCCAGGGTTACCACCATCCCTATGCCCAGGCCGTCGAGGATCACCTTCTCGAGGGCATCGATCCTTCTGTCCAGCCGAGCCGCAATCACATCCGGGCAACCGTTCCGGAGCTGGCGCAGGGTGGGCAGCAGGGTTCGGGCCCGCGCCACGTGCACTGGGATCGGCCGGTCGCTCTTGAAGCGTCCCAGCTCGACCTCGAGCTGAACCGGGTCGATCCCCTGCTTCTGGGCGTGGGCACGGAACTTCTCGGAGTCGAACAGGCTGGGGAGGCGCGAAGGATCGAAACGCCGGTTCTCTCCGGCTGGCAGGACCTGTTTCCAGGCATCGGCACGCATGCGCCAGGCACCAATGGCTCCCATGCCCTGGGTACGGTGCATTCGCCAACCCCGCATGGCCTGTCGCGCGTAGCTCTCCCCCGTAGAGGGGTCCACCTCTCCCACGGGGAAGACCACATCGGGGCTCGTGGGCCCGCCGGACGCGTCCGGCTTCTCGAACCAGATGTCGCCCGGCATGCGTTCGTAGAGGAGCAGCCCCGGGCGCCGCGCCACCAGTTCCCGCGCCGCGATCGCCGTAGCACGGTGGTGGCCGTGGCCACGGTCGGCACCGTGGTTGATGAAGATCACGTCGGGACGAATCTCGTCCAACGCCTTGTCGAGAGCGTCCAGGAACCTCTGCCTGCCCCAGGTTTGAAACGTCTCCGCGGCTGTCTTCGAATACCCAAAGTCTTCAAATCCCAGCCATCGGACCTGAGTGCCCGTGATCCTGGCCGCCGCCAGCGTCTCCCGGGTGCGGACGCGAGCCAGATCCTCGCCGATCTCGGCCCCGATGGCATTCTGGCCACCGCCGCCACACGTGCTGTAGAGAGTGTAGGTACGGAGGCCGTACTTGCGCCTGAGGTAGACCAAGGTTCGAGCCGCCTCGTCATCAGGATGTGCTGCGAGGTTCAGAACCACAGCATCCGTCGTGGCATCGACACAAGCCTGGTAGAAAGCAGTCCTGCCTGGCTCGCGTCGGACCGTGGCGCAAGCCGCCAGCAACAACACCGCGGCCAGAAGCGCGCGCCCGATCACTCCTGGTTCCACCCCTCGGTCAGACGCCTGCACACCTCGTCCAGCACCTCCTGCTCGACCGCGAACTGGAAACGGATGCTTCGGACGTCTCGCGGCTCAGCGTAGAAGATGTGACCTGGGACACCGTTGATGCCCAGGGACTCGATCATCTTCAACACAGCGGGATGGGGCTCCAGGTCGCCAAAGACCTCCGTGTAGTCTGCCATCACGTAATAGGCACCCTGAGGTCTGGTCACGCGGAATCCGCGGGTCTGCAACGCCGCGCAGAACTGGTCGCGCTTTTGCTGGTAGGTCCGTTGCAGGCCCGTGTAGTAGGAGTCCGGCAGCTCCCTCAGCGCACGCTCCACGCCACGCTGCATCGGGCGGGCGGCACACACCTCCATCTGGTCGAAGACCCTGCCGATGGCATCCACAGTGTCGGCCGGACCCACCAGGTATCCAACTCGCCAACCGGTGATGGAGTAGGTCTTGCTGAAGCTGCTGATCGTCACCGTGCGGTCCGTAAGGCCAGCCACCGTGGCCGGCGAAACATGACGCAGGCCGTCATAGCACATGTATTCGTAGACCTCGTCGGTGAAGACCAGGACGTCGGTTCGAGAGAGAGCGTCAGCCAGGGAGGCAAGATCTTCCTTCGTGAACACCTTGCCGCTCGGGTTGGCCGGGGTGTTGACCATGACCCCTCGGGTGCGGGAGGTGAGCGCGGCCCGCAGGCGAGTTGGATCGAAGGCGAAGTCCTTCCCGACGAGGGGTACGCAGATCGGGACCGCGCCGACCAGCTTCAACGCCGTGTAGTGGTAGGGGTAGAACGGCTCGAACAAGATCACCTCGTCCCCCGGATCCAGGAGCGTCAGGCACGCGGCAAAGAACGCACCTGAGGAGCCCGAAGCGACCAGCACCTGCTCCGGATCGACTTCCAGGCCGTTGAACCGGTTGAGCTTCTCCGCGATGGCAGCTCGGGTCTCGGGCAGTCCGCAGTAGAAGGTGTAGGTCTGCCGATCGCTTCCGCCGGCGATTGCCTCCACCGCTCCCTGTCGGAGGGGTTCCGGGCTGTCCATGTCGCAAACCCCCTGCCCCAGGTTGATCCCGCCCGGGACCTTGTTGATGACCTCGGTCAGGGATCTGAGCAGGTTGCCCGTGTCCAGATGGGCGCGGCGCGCCGCCAGCCGTGCAAGTGGGCCGGTCATGCCGAAGAGACTAACCGCTGTCGCGGTGTTTCAGCCACCACAGCTCGGCGCGCTTCAGGGCATCTGCGTTCCTTGTCGGCGGCAGGTGGGGGTTGTAGCCAAAGTCTTCACCGGTGATGCGGATCAGCGCACGGAGCGCGGCCTTGCGGCGCACGTCGATTGGCGAATGCAGGCACTTGATCAGGTCCGGAACCACCCGCCTGCCCCGGCGAACCTCTGCTGCCACTGCCTGCTCGACCTTGTCCTCGCTGGCCTGTGGGCCCAGGTGTGAGACCCGGATGCCGCCCCCCGGTGTGATCGGCCCAAGGAGCTTCTGGAACTTGCGCCGCAGAAAGAGGATTGCAAACGCCGTGCTGACCGGGTTGCCCGCCCCCTTGCCGGAGTTTCCGCCGCCGATGTCGTTGCTGACCCAGCCGCCGCTCGCGAGCTGTGCCTCGAGGAACATCTCCGCGCCAGATCGGTACCAGTCCTTGCCGTCGACCTTCTCCACATCGGAGAGGATGCATGCCCTCTCCAGCCCATAATGAAAGTAGGAGCAGTTGCGCGTTCTGAGGTTGCCGATGTCGGCCTTGTGCGCTGCCATCCAATCCCAAGCATGTTCGATGCGGCGTTCCAGTTCCAGGTTGGCCACGGTCTTGGAGTCCAGGTGCTGGGTACAGATCTGCAGCACGGCGATGCCCGCCACGGTCATGGACGCATAGCCTTGGCCGCGACCGGCCCGCGCCGTCGAGTAGGTGAACCCGCCCTCGTCGTCCTGGGCGGTGATCGCGGCTGCGGCCAGGCGCCGCCACCGTATTCGGGGGATCTTCACGCCCAGGTTCGCGGCGGCCCTCATTCCCAGGGCCGCATACTGGGAATTGCTCAGATCCCAGCGGCCCTCACCTCCAGAATAGGAGAAGCCACCTCTCGGTGTCTGATTCTGCAAGAGGCGCTTCGCGTCCCTGGGCACGCTCGTGCGACGGTCGGGGTAGCTTGAAAGGTCGCTCATCAACATGAGTCGTATGGAGACCTCGTACGTGCGGGTGAGCTGGGTCTTGCTCAAGCGCCTGAGGGCAGCCGCGAACACCCGGTTGGTGATCGGCACCGAGTCGTGCGTGGCAGCAAGACAGAGCAGGGCAAGCTGGCCACCGTTCGCGGAGCCGAGGTGCTGGAGGAGCGCGGGCCGTGACAGCTGCAGTGCCTTGTTGATCCGTTGCTCCAGCGTCTCCTCGCCCTGGGCAGTCAGTTGCCCGCCGCCCGCGCCGAGGCACAAGAGCGCTGTCAGCAGGTGTGATGCCACCTTGGGGAAGCCGGAGGGTGTGTTGACGGCTCGCAAGTGTCACCCGAGCAAGATGCGTAGGGTGTCTTATACCCGATGGAGAATC
>QJVU01000033.1 GCA_003235605.1 Planctomycetota bacterium
CCGCAGATGCACGGCCACGTCGGGGCCTGGTATGCGCCCGGTGACGAGGGCCGCAAGAGCAGACACAGTTGCACCACTGCCGCAGGCCAGGGTCTCGCCACTGCCGCGTTCGTAGGTTCGCTGCTGGATGCCGCCATCTGGACGCACCTGCACGAACTCGACGTTGACGCCTCCCGGAAACAGGGGCAGTTCCTGAAATGCACTGCCCACACTGGCAACCGGTGCATCCTCGGGATCCCGGTCCAGAAAAATCACCGCGTGGGGGTTCCCGGCGTCACCACGGTGGTAGCTCCAGGAGGCGCCATCAATGGTCACCGTGTCAGGCTCCTCCTTTACGGATACGTGGCCCATGTCTGCCGCTGCTCCTGTCACCTGGCCGGCACTGTCGAACACGAGTTCGACGGTCCGCACCCCAACATCGGTCTCGACGTGCACCGATTCTCCGCGGGTTACGCCGGTGTCGAAAGCCAGTTTCGCAAGGCAGCGCAGGCCGTTGCCGCACATGGCGCCGCGGGAACCGTCCGCGTTCCACATGACCATTCGGCAATCGGCCTTTTGGCTCGGAGCAAGAACAATGAGGCCATCTGCACCGACGCCGAAGTGTCTGTTGGAAACAACTCTGGCGAGACCCGGCCCCTCCGCCAGGTCGAAGGCTCTGTGGATGCCATCGGCGAATACGTAGTCGTTGCCAGCACCCTCCATCTTGACGAAAGGTAACACTCTCATCGGAGCACTCAGCGCGAGATCTTGCCGGTATTGCGGAAGTGTAGCTTGGCGACCTTCGCCAGCAGCTCTCGACCACCGATTTCCAGAACCCGCCGTCCGACCCGATCGACTGGTGCACCGGCGCCTTTGTGCAGGTCCGTCCCGCAGAGGTTGGCACACTCCTCAAGCCCACGCAGGAACGCGCTGCGGGCCAGCAGTGATGCTGCTGCCACCACCGGATAGCGCTCTGCCCTGGTCTCGCACAGCAACCTCGTTGGATGGACACCGCGATCCGAGAGGGCCTCGAGAATCAGCTCTGGCGCAGCGAACTTGTCCACCATGACTACCTCGTCTGCTTCATGGGCCTGGATCAACGGTGCCAGGGTCTCGGCATGGAGCGCAGCGAGCAGCACGTTCAGGTTGCCCACTTGACGATAACGCTCGTTGTACTCCTCGGGCATCAGGCTCACGACACGGCAGTCGAGCTTTCCCTCGATCTGGGCAGCGAGCGTGTGGGCCCTGGTATCAACGACATTCTTGGAGTCTGCAACATTGGCTTGCTGGAGCCAGCGAACCTCCTCAGGGTCAGCATGGACAGCCGCGACCACCAGTGGACCGAAGTAGTCTCCCTTGCCCGCTTCGTCGGAGCCGATGCCGGGATTCCAGGTGGGCAGTGCCATCCTAGAGGTGGAGCCGAGGCCGGCGAGGAAGCGGTTCTCGAACAAGGAGAGGTCTCTGCCCTGAGCCACCAACCTGCCGCTTTGATAGCAGGTCACCACGACACCGAGGGCCTTCACCGAGAACCGCGCATGGGGAACTCTGCGCCACTCGGCCTCCGGTGGCAGCTCTCGTCGCAAACGCTGTTGCAAGGACACCGCCTCGTCCGTCGTGACCTCGAACACGCGGGTCTCGTGAGCCATCAGCGACACCGGTCAGTAGTCTATCTTCACCGTCTGTCTGCTGACCATGAACGGCAACAGCAGGGTGGACCAGAACCAATCCCAGTAGGTACACCCTATGGTGATGTCATAGCTGGTATACGTGGCTGCTATCCGCTGGATGTTGGGCTCGTTCAGCCGCGCGAGCCCGAAGAACAGATAGTACTGGTGCATTTCCTCAGTGCCGAGACCGTTGCCGCCCATGCCGACCCGTACCTGATGCACGTGGCTGACCATGCCGTTGGTCGTGCAGGACGAAACAGCTGGGGCTGCCATCACCAGCACCCCGGTCAGGAAGTATCTTCGAAAGGTGTCCGCCATCGAGGCAGCACGTTACCAGTTGGCCAGACTGCGTGCCGCCTCCTCGTTGGCTTCTTGCATGCGGCGCTCGAGTTCCCTGGCCAGCTTCCCGCGCTCATCTCGATCGATGCCGGGGGGCACCGTGAGGGGGTCACCCACATGCTGTACTACCCGCGAAAACGGGAGAGGGATCACGAACCGGTCCCAGGAGGACAACTCCTTGCCCCACGAGACAGCGTAGCCGAGGGGCCAGATCGGACGACCGCTCTCTGAAGCCAGGTGTATCACCCCTGGGTGTACCCGACCCCTGGGGCCACGGGGACCGTCCGGAGTGATGCCCCAGGGCCGGTGCTGCTCGCCGTTGACCATCTGCAGAAAAGCCTTGGCGCCGCCACGAGTGGACGAGCCGCGGGCCGTGATGTAGCCCAACCGCCGCACTACCTGGGCGATGAGCTCGCCGTCCCTGTGCTCGCTCACCATGGTCACGCCACCCTGGTCGCGATTGAGGAAGGCCGCCAGAAGTATGTGCCCGTGCAGGAAGACGGCGAGGTTCGGATCGCCCGGGATCCTGGGGTTGCCGTTGAAGCGGAAACGCCAGGTGCATCCCAGCGTCCTGACGAGGATGCCCCCCATGACGCCCAACCATCTGGCCTGCCCGGAGGAGAATCTCATGGCCCAGGCCCTACCCCGGCACCGCTCAAACCGCCCATTGTCGCTGCCCCTGGCTCCACCGAACAACCTTGGACCCTAGCCCTCGCGACCCCAACGGTCGCTCTCGCGTACGTGCCCCTGGTCGGCTTGGTAGTCGTTTTCGTCCTCCAGCGCCAGTTTCTTGCGGTAGATTTCGTCCCGCCGGAGGCGGCGGATGACAGCAAACACCAGCAGCGGCAGCGCCGCCGCCAGCAATATCAGGAAGTAGTTCCGCAGCAGGAACCCACAGGGCGCACCGGAGCCATGGACAACATGGTTTGTCCAGTTCTGCTCCTGGACGGCCAGGGTCTGGCCCGTGATCTCCAGGAACGCCCGACCGAAGTCGCGATGCCGACCGCAGCCCCGAGCTACCTTCAACAGGGTTTGGAGACCCACCTGGTCTCGCAAGAATGAGACATAGGAGAAGGACTGGCCGTAAGCCAAGCGCAGCGAGTCTTGATCGTCGTGAGGAAAGTCGTCCGCGAGTTCGCTGAAGCTGAGGTACGTGTGGTGGCGGACGCGCCAGACTATGTCCTCTTCGCGGATGCCCAGATAGAGACCCTCGGACAGCACCTGCGCAAGGCCTTCGTGAAACCAACGAGGCACATAAGATCCTGCCTCCGGCCCAACGTATTGGTCGAGGAGCAGATGAACCAACTCGTGCACAACCACCGTGCGCAGGTCACCGGGTGGGTTGTACTTCAAGTGGGCAAGCACAATGTGGATCTCGTCCCGGCCCAGCAGGGCCAGACCTGGCGACCGGGGCGTGAGGTGCTGGCGGACGTCGGCGGGCATGGAGTCCACGTTCTGGTGAACGATGACTCGCATTGCGCGTTTGGGGGTACCTGGGAAGTCGTCCTTGAGGCGACGGATGCCCTCCGCCATGAACCGTTCGACGCTGCCGACAACCGCCTCCCCGACGGCGCTCGACCCCTTCTGCACCGCGACCTGTGCCGGCAGCGCGTGAACCAGGATGAGCAGGAACAGCAACAGGGTAGGGGCCATGGCCGCAGAAGAGGGTCTTAGTTAGCCCCTCCTCGCGCGGACATGCACAAGAAAGCGTGTTGTGTTGCCCGGGGCAGCTACGCTTTCAGCAGGTTCAGCGGCGCAAACTGACCCCTCAGGACCTTCTCCGGATCGGCGCCGAGCCATTTCCTCGCCATGGTGGCGTAGATCTGGCGGAAGTCCAAATTGTACTTGAGGTCGCCTCGATCCAGGTCAACCAGGCTCGGCATCTTGCCGTGCAAGCCACCCTTCACCTTCTCCCCCATCAAGAACGCGAGGCCGGCAGCGCCGTGGTCGGTGCCGGCGCTACCGTTCTCGTTCACGCGACGACCGAACTCGGAGAATACGAACGTGATCACGCGACCGGCAGCGCCCAGGCGCTTCAGATCGCGGTGGAAAGCCCCCAACGCCTGGGAAAGCTGGCTCAGCAGGTTTGCCTGGCGGCCGGGCTGGTTGTTGTGGGTGTCGTAGCCTCCGTGGTAGACGTAGAAAACGCGGGTTGCGAGGCCGGCCTTGATCATTGCGGCCACTGAACGCAAGCTACCTCCCAACCCAGCACCGCGTCCTCCCTGAGGGTATTGCACGGGGGTTTGGTAGTCGCGTGATGCGGCGCGTATCTCGGCGCTGGACTTGCGAGCGCTCTCGGCCGTCCGGCCCAGCAAGCCCAGTATCTCGCCCTGGTCCTTTGCAACCCTGCGGCTGATCTTCTCGAGGGCCTTCATTTCCCCTCTGCTGGCATCCAGGCGGTACTGGTTCGGATCGCGGAACGAGATCGGGCGGTAGTTCTCGCCCTGCAAAGCGAGCGGGGGTTGTGCTGATATGTTCACGGCGTAGTCGGCCCTCTCGCCCTTCTTCGCGACCTGGTCCGCGAGCCGGCCCAGCCAGCCGGATTTCTTCGGCCGGTCAGAGGTATCGCCGCTGTGCCAGATGTCCATGGACTTGAAGTGTGAGCGGTTGGGGTTGGGGTAGCCCACACCCTGGAGGACCGCCAGCTCACCCCCGTCAAAGATCGCCTTCATGTCCTTCATCGAACCATGCAGACCGACGCCGGACTCGAGTTGCAGGCAGGCTTCCTTCCTGATGCGCAACCTCGGACGCACTCGGTGATAGTCGTCGTTGTCGAAGGGCACCAGGGTATTGAGCCCGTCGTTGCCTCCCGACAGTTGAAGGACCAGCAAGACGTTGTCTCCGACAACGGGGAAGTCGACGCCGTCAAAGACGCATCCCAAGCGCGATGCAAACGGCCCCAGACCCAGCACGCCCGCTCCGAGCGCGCCGGTCCGAAGGAAGTCCCGACGGTCAAGGTCCGAGTGTTGGCTGATGTACTTCACAGCGATGCCCCCTACGAAATCTGGAACTCGGGTGTCGTGGTGATCAGGTGCAGCAGCTCCTTGAGCTTCGTGCTCGCCCGCTGGGCGCTACGCAGGTTCAGCGCCGGGCTTCCGTCCGAGCCCTCGATGAAGCTGCGGAGCGTCTTGCGGCGTTCATCCGCAAGCGGAATCACCAAGAAGCGCTTTTCGAGCAGGTCGATGATCTCTGCCGGCCGCGACACGCCTGCCTGTCGGATGACGGTCAAGATGTTGGACTGCCGTGCTTCCCGAAACTGAGCGGCTGGTTGGTTCGGTGCCTGGCCGCGCATGTCCATATCGTCCACACCGCGTCGAGGGCTTCGGAGCGGGCGACGGTTGTCCCTGGGACCGTCGCGGCCTGCACGCACGCCATTGATGAGGCTGCGAGTGATGTTGTACCGGGTGAACAGGTTGCTCGACGTCACCCAGGCTGCACCACCATCCCAGCCCTTCACGTTCGGAGGCTGCATCAAGGACTGCCCAATCTGGTCACAGTACTGACAGAGTCCCAACGCCGTGTTCTGCGGAACGTCCCGAGCACCCAGCATACGCACTGTACTCACGACAAGCATGACCGGGCTCTTGACGATCTTGCCCATGACCCTGGGGCTGTAGAACCACTCAGAGCTGAACAGCGTACGGAAGAACGGCTTGAGCTCGAAGTTGGTCCGCCGCAGTAGCTGGGCGTACGGCTCTATCTCTTCGTCGGTGGCGTCTACGGCGAAGTAGGCGAGGAGTTTCCTGGCCAAGTGCCGAGGTGCTGCTTCCTGCTCCAGGATGATGTCGATGATATGGTCGCCGTCGAAGTACCCTTGCCGGCCCAGGAACGTCTTCCTACCGTAGTCGTGGTTACGTTCGTCGAAGGTGAAGGTCGACGATCCCCTCCGGAATGTCCACCCGGTGAACGCCCTCGCGGCCTGCTTGACATCCGCCTCGGTGTAGTTGCCCTCCCCCAGCGTAAAGAGCTCCATCAACTCGCGTGCGTAGTTCTCGTTTGGCGCGCGACGGTTGTTCTGGTTGTTGTCGAGGTACTCCAACATGGCTGGATCCCGCGAGATCGCCCGGACCAGATCGCCGAAGTTGCCAGTAGCATGTTGGCGAAACAGATCGTTCTGGATCGCCATGTGGTAGGCGTTGCGTACGTCGCGATAGCCGCTGGTGAAGTGGCCGTGCCAGAAGAGCGTCATCTTCTCTTCGAGCTGGCGCTCGCTGGAGACCATGCGTGCCATCCACCAAGCCCGCAGGCGCCGGAGTTTCTCCCCGTCCTGCCGACGACGTGTCCGCTGGAGATTCCGGCGCTCCTCTTGGGAGAGTCTCCTGACGGTGCGTCTGTCGATCGGTTCGGCCGGCGTGACACGGTGGTCCGGACGGTGCCGTGGCAAGGCCTCATAGTCCACGAAATAGGCCACCGCGGCGTCCAGCCCCATGCGCTGCAGCCTGCCAATCTGCTCCGGTGACCCGCCGAACCCAGCGCGCATCGACAGGTGTCGCGCCTGCTTGTACGAGAGCTTCTGGGCTGCCAGTTTCTTCGTCGAAGAAGGCGTGGGCGGCTGCTGGGTCCTTCCACCCGGCCCCGAGGCCAGGAAAAGCGAAAAGACAGAGAGAACGGCTACTGCATTCATAACGCTAGTTTTCTGGGGGCTTTGTCGAGCACAGCATTATCCGTCCCGCAACCCGGGGCTGGGCACAGAAACCTCCGTCTTGTGCTTGTAAAAGCACTGCCTGTCCCAGCCATGTCACGGATCTTTGCTGGAGGGGACATGGCAAGGTAAACCGCCGGCGGCGATCTGCCGAAAAGACCACGGCAAGGGCTTGAAGGAGGCAAGGCCTCCCGCGCTGCCTGATGGCGAAGACACAACGCACGGACAGGGACACGGCTCTACTGACCCGGCGGGAGATCAGGAAGTTCTTCCGGGTCAACGAGCTCACGATCAACCGCTGGATCGAGCGGGGGTTGCTGAAACAGGTCGGCGAACTACGCGCCGATGCTGAGAATCCCGCGAGACCCTTGTACGGGGTGTTTGGCGACAAGCTGGTCGAGAAGCTCGATGCTCGCCTGGAGGCGATGGACTCGGTCGAACTGGATGTCGACCGCCTTCCGCAGAGCGACATGGATCAGCTGGCCGAGAAGGCGAGGGCGACGTCCAAATCTGAGGCAACTCCACTGGGAAAAGGGCAGCCTGTCAGGGCACCCTCCGAGAGCGAACCGAACGGACCCACGACAGAGACCGGGATCCCCGTTGCTGAAGAGCCAGGCCTGGGGCCCCCGGAAGACGAACCGGCCTCAGCAACACAAGATCCGTTCGCTACCCTCCAGACAGCGGCCGAAGCGTCAGCCTATCCTGAGCTCGCCAAGGCTCTTTGGGATGAAGAGACCCTCGGCGCACTGCATGATGCGGCTGAGACCCTGTCGGCCGAGGCGGAAAGACTGACTCTGCAAGGCTACGCGGGGACATCTCAGGCGGGACAATCTCCTCTGCCCGAACAAC
>QJVU01000493.1 GCA_003235605.1 Planctomycetota bacterium
ACCTGCAGGTGCACGCGGTCCAACTGGCCCTTGAGGCGCGACATCACGTTGCTGTGGATCTGGCAAACGCGGGATTCGGTCAGCTCCATGATCTCCCCGATCTCTCGCATCGTCAGGCCCTCATAGTAGTACATGATGATGATCAACCGCTCTTTCTTGGTGAGGTTCGACGTAATCAGCTCGAGGACATCCCGCTGGTGCATCGCCTGTACCGGATCCGGACACTTCTTGTCGGCCAGGATCTCGACCTTCTCCATTTCGCTGTCGTCATCGCTGTCGTCCCACTTCTCCGACAGAGAGAAGATCGTCTTCGCATTGGCTTCGGACTTGGTGGCGCGGAGCTCTGGCAAGCTCATGTCCATTGCCTCGGCCAGCTCGAATTGGTTGGGGTCGCGGCCCAACTCCCCTTCGAGCTTCCGGAGGGCCTTCTCCAGCCGATGGGCCTTGAGACGCACGAGCCGCGGCACCCAGTCCTGGGAGCGCAGCTCGTCCAAGATCGATCCCCTGATGCGGGTCGTGCAGTAGGTCTTGAACTTGATCCCACGGCTCAGGTCATAGCCGTTGATTGCGTCCATCAGGCCGAAGGTTCCTGCGCTGCTCAGGTCGTCCAGATCGATGGACTTGGGCAGGGTTTGCAGAAGCCTCTCCGCAATAACGCGGACCAGGGGCATGTGCAGTTCGATCAGGATGTTGCGCAGGTTCTGGTCGCCGCTCCGCTTGTAGGTGATCCACAGTGACTCCAGGTCGTCGTCCATCGTGAGCGGACGCTTGGCGGCCTCCTCCTGGACCTCGACCTTCTTGCCCGCCCTGGTCTTCGTGGCGGCCTTGTCACCTGCTCGTGTTGCCAGGCTCTTCCTCGCGGCGGTCTTCTTCTTGGCGGCGGTCTTCTTGGCGGCGGTTGCTGTCGCCTTCTTCGGCACCCGCTTCTCCGGGCTGCCTTGCTTCTTGCTCCCCTTCTGCGTGCCTCCCCGGAGTGGGGTGATCTTGCCGCTCTTGGGCTTGCGGCCGCGCCTCGTGCTGCCGTGCTGCGCGTTCTGAGGTCCGGGGGGAAGGGGGAGAGACGGGGGGATGCGCAAGGCAGCGGCTGTTGCCATAATCAGAACTCCTCGAGGTCAGGGCGTTTTTGCGGGTCCAAGTCCACGAGGCCTCCCTCTCGGTCTGCCTAGGACCCACGCCGGTATCCCCATGCCCACACTGGGCGCTGCCGGGAGTTCTGATCGCCCCAGCTTCTTTCGGTAACCGGCTGCCGTTGCGCCTGTCGGCGCAGTAGGCCCCTGGCTTTGCGTCACCGCCTTTCGGCGGCTTTGCCTTTTTCGAGAAGTGGCCAAAGAGCAGCGAGTGCGGCCAGCCATGCTGGCCGGCTCATGTTAATCGGTAGCGCCCATCGCACTTTTCAGCCGAATCTCAGATTTCGTCGGCATGTCCATCACGCCTCAGGTGACCGTGGATGGCGGGTCCTCGTTGCCGTCCCGCAGGAGCGCGTGAATCTCCCGCCCTTGGAGCTTTCCGCGACCGCCGAGGGCCGTCAGCTCCAGCAGGAAGATGCATGCAACCACATTGCCACCGAGGTTTTCCACCAAGCGGCACGCCGCCCGCATGGTGCCACCGGTGGCCAACACGTCATCGACCATGAGCACCTCGTCCCCGTGATGGATGCCGTCGGCGTGGATCTCCACCATGTCGCTGCCGTACTCGAGGTCATACTCCTCTGAGTAGGTCTTCCAGGGCAGCTTTCCCGGCTTGCGGATCGGGATGAACGGCCTGGCCAGCTTGAGCGCCAGGGGCGTGCCGAAGAGGAACCCCCGGGACTCTATGGCGCAGAGTCGGTCGATCCTCCGCTCGCGCACAAGGTCTGCCATACGATCGATTGCGGTACCCAATGCCTGGGGGTTGGCAAGGAGAGGCGAGATGTCCTTGAAGACAATGCCGGGTTTCGGGAAGTCCGGGACATCGCGCAGGTACGCCTCGAGGTTCATGGCCTTCATGCTACATGCGTTCCACTGCAGCCACTCCCAGGAGCCCCAGGCCTTCCTGCAGAACCTTCCGGCTCGCCGCAACCAGGGCCAGGCGCGCTTTCCTGAGTCCGGGCCCGGCATGGATCACGTTGTGCTCGTGCAGGAAGCTGTGGACCTCGCTCGCCAGCTGGATCATCAAGCTGGTAATGACGCTGGGTTCGTTCTGCTGGGCCGCCCGCTCCAGCGCCGGGCCGAACTCGAGCATCGCCAGCAAGCAGCGATCCGCATCGGCCAGGAGGGAGAAGTCCACATCCGCCAGAGAGTCGGGGCTCGCGGCTCGGTCACCGTCCTCACCGGCCTTCCGCAGGATGCCCGCCAGCCGCGCGCCGGCGTACTGGACGTAGGGGCCGGTCTCCCCCTCGAAGTTGAGCATCTGGTCCCAGTCGAACCGGACATCCTTGATGCGCTGGTTCTTCAGGTCGTTGAAGATGATCGCGGAAACCCCGACTTTCTGGGCCACCGCGTCCTTGTCCTCGAGCTCGGGGTTCTTCTCCTCGATGATCATGCGCACCCGGGCTACGGCCTCATCCAGGACTTCGTCCAGGAAGATGGCGTTGCCGCCGCGGGTGGCGAACTTCTCCCAGCGATCTGTCTCGGCGTTGCGGGAGAGGATCAGCCCGAATGGAACGTGCTCCACTCTGTCTGCCTCCGGCAGGCCCATCTTGGCCAGGACGGCCTTGAGCTGGCGGAAGTGGAGCTTCTGTTCGCCGCCTACGAGGTAGAGGGCTCGGTCGAAGTGAAACTCGTCCATGCGGTAGAAGATCGCGGCCAGATCGCGGGTGGCGTACAGCGTGGTGCCGTCGCTCTTGATGAGGATGCAGGGCGGCATACCTTCCTTCTCGAGGTCCACGACCTGGGCGCCCTCGGAATAGGTGAGGATTCCTGCCGCGCGCACCCGCTCGACGGCTGCGGCCATCTTGTCCTCGTAGAAGCTCTCGCCGGTGACCCTGTCGAAGTCCACGCCGAGTCGGGCATAGGGTCCGGCGAACGCCCTCAGGGAGGTTTCTCGCAGCTGCTTCCAGAGCTTGCGCTCCTGGTTGTCCGCGCCGGATTCCAGCGCCTGGAAGTGCCGGGCACTCTCCTCGTCCAGGGTTCGGTCCTTCAGGACTTCCTTGTTGTAGCGGACGTAGAGATCGAACAAATGTCGCATGGGATCCCGCGCGAGTTCCTCCTCTGCCCCCCAGTGCAGGAAAGCGGTGATGACCTTCCCGAACTGGCTGCCCCAGTCGCCGAGGTGGTTGATGCCGATCACCTCGTGTCCCAAGTGCCGGTGGATCCTGCGCAACGCCGCGCCGATCACCGTCGAACGCAGGTGCCCCATGTGGAACGGCTTGGCGATATTGGGCGACGAGTAGTCGATCACGATCCGCTCGCCCGTCGAGGGATAGCTTCCGTACGGCGGCTCAGCCAGCAGCACCTGGCGGATCACGGTCTTCGCCAGCATGTCCCGGCGGAACCGGAAGTTCACGAACGGGCCGTCGGCAGTGACGGTTTCGATGATGTCATCGGGTGTGATCCTGGCGGCGATGTCCTCGGCCACAGCTGCCGGATTCAGCCGCTGCACCCTGGCCAGGACGAAGCAGGGTAGCGCGACATCGCCGAAGGTCAGGTCTCTGGGGGTCTGCAGGCCGAGTCCACGCCGAACATCCGGCGGGATCTCGCCTACGGCGGTGGCCACCCGGTCCTGGACATGGTCGTGCAGCTCCTTCACGACCAGTTCTCCCAGCGCTCGTAGGCGGCCTCGAGCTCTCGGAGCAGCGCGGCCTCCTCGGCTTCGAGCCTCTGCATGTTGCCGTGGTCGTTGTAGTTCTCCGGTCGGGCCATGTCCTGGCGCAGTGTCTCCACGCGCTCTTCCATGGCAAAGATCTCTTCCTCCAGTTTCTCGAACATGAGCGGATTGCGCACCTTGCCGGGAGCGGGGGCAGCGGGCCTGGTGGATCTGGCTGGCGTGGCGAGCTTGCGCGTCTTTTGCTGACTGGCGCCCGCCAGCGCTGCGAGACATTGTGCGAGGCCGCCGTCGAACACCCGGAGTCGGCCATCGGCTAGATGCATGACCCGGTCGGTAACCGTTTCGAGGAACTGCCGATCGTGGCTGATGACCAATGCAGCGCCGGTGTAAGCACTGAGCGCCTCTTCCAGTCCCTGCCTGCCGGTGATGTCGAGGTGGTTGGTGGGCTCGTCGAGACAGAGCAGGTCGTAGTCGGTGAACGTGAGGCGGGCCAGCGCGAGCCGCTGTTTCTCGCCACCGGAGAGGGACTCCACGGCCTGGTCCGCCTCGTCGCCGGTGAACAGGAACAGCGCCAGGTGATCGCGGAGCTCCCGGTCGGGCAGCGTGGGCGCAAGCGCTCTCAGGGCGTCGAGCACCGAGCCGTGGTGAGGAAGATCGGTGACCTCCTGGCTGAAGTAGCCGATCTTGCTGCGCTGGGCGCGGTTGATGCTTCCTGCAGTCGGCTCCATGTGACCGGCCACCATGCGCAGGAGCGTGGTCTTGCCGGCGCCGTTGCGGCCCAGGAGTCCCATGGTCTCGCCGTGATGGAGGCGAAAGCTCACGTCGGCAAACAGCTCCCTTCCGCCGGGCAGCACCGCCTTGATCTCACACGCCTCCACCATGGCCTGGCCCTCGAGGCCGCGTCCACCGGCAAAACGCAGCTTCATCTGGGTCTTTCCGGACTTGGGCCTCGAGATGAGCTGCAGTCGCTGGAGCCGCTTGAGGCGTCCCTTGGCCTGGGCATGGTGCCGTCCCGCCATGTGGCGGCGGATGTACTCCATCTCCTTCTCGTAGAACTCCCGCTGGGTCTTGTATGCCCTGCTCTGGGCAAGCAGGGCCTGGTCACGCTGCTTCTGGTAGGCGTCATGGTTGCCCTTGAAGCGGGCGACCCGGCACGAGTCGACCTCCAGGATCGTCTTGGCGAAGTTGTCGAGGAAGCGCCGGTCGTGGCTGACCGCCACGACGGCCCCGGGGTAGCGCTGGATGTACTCCTCGAGGAAGGAGATTCCCGACAGGTCCAGGTGGTTGGTGGGTTCGTCCAGGACCAGCATGTCTGCTGGTTGGGTCATCAGGCTTGCCAGGGACACCCGCGAGCGTTCGCCCCCCGAGAGCACCGCGACGTCCTTTTCGAGGTCCGCCTCCCGGAAGCCCAGTCCGAACAGCACACGCTCGCAAAGGTGTTTGCGGTCGTAGCCACCACCGGCCTCGAAAGCGCCCTGGAGCTGACCATACTCCGTGAGGAGGTGCGGGTCCTCAGGGTTTCGCTCCAGCTGTTGTGCCAGCGACTGCACCCGCTCCTCGAGGGCCCGGAACTCACCGTTGCCCTGCAGCACCAAGGACCAGACAGTGCCTCCCTGGCCTTCGGGGACCTGGGCGCCATAGGCGACCCGCAGGTTGCGTCGGGCGTTGCGCACCCCATGGTCCGGCTGGTCGATGCCGGTGAGCACCCGCACGAGCGTGGTCTTGCCGCTGCCGTTGTCGCCGACGACACCTATGCGGTCCTTCTCCTGGATACGCAGGCTGACGCCTTCGAGAACCTGCAGGTCACCGAAGCTGCGACCGACCTTCTCCAGGCTGACGAGGGTCACTGGGTCACTGGGTCACTGGACGACGTGAAAGTCCTTGGCAAGCTCCTTGCCCTTGTGCACGTACCAGATCTGGAAGACCAGGGGTGGGACCAAGGTCCTGTCGGTCTCGCCCTTGTTCTCCTTCTGCTGCTGCTTGTGTCCGGCGACCTCCTTGAGGATGCAGTCCAGGAGCTGGCGCGAGCCGGTGACCGGCGTAGTGTTGATGTTGGTGATCAGGGATCCCTTGGGGAGTCCGAGCAGATGCAGGGGCCTCGGCAGCGTGTGGATCTCGAGACCCTTCCGCAGGCGACCGTTGTCGAGGGACACCAGCTTGATGGTGCCGATGGCTCCCTCCCGGGCCAGGACCTTCTGGCCGACGGCGATGATGTCATCCAGGTCCTTGCTGGGATGGAGGATCGTCTTGCCGGTGGAGACGTACTCCACAGGAGGCAGCAGCTCGTAGGCGATGCCGTCGTACCAGGCCTGGAGGTCCTTGGTGTCCGCACTGCCTCCGGGCGCCTTGTGCTTGTTCCGGTCGATGACTTTGAGGAACTTGACGGTCTCCTCGCGCACGGATCTCGACCTCGACGACAACAGCTTCGGGACCATGTCCCTGATCTCGACCAGGTACGCGCGGCCAAGATCGTGGCGGATGCGCAGCACGTCGGTGATGAAGCGCAGCCCTTCGACCTGCGAGCGCGGATCATTTTGGAGGCGCACGAGCTGCAGGAAGCCCCAGATGTTGAAACGGTACTTGGGCTTGACGGGTGAACCTTCGAGGTCAGGGCGGATCGGCTCGCTCTTGGGAAGGTGGACGGCCAGGAATCGCAGGGTCCTGGCGAAGCCTTCCTGGCGGGTCGGGCGGTCGGGCTCGGCGCAGATCTGCGCGGCCAGGTCGAGGACATCCTGGATCTCGTCGAAGTAGAAGAGACCGTAGTATCCGTCCCGACGCAGCTGCAGGGAGGTGCTGTCGCGGAACACCATTGCGACGTGGCCCGCGAGCTTGAGGTTGGAGAGCCGCACGCGCTCCAGGGCGTCGCGCCATGCCTGGGTGTCCACGATCTCGCGACCGTGCTCGTCATAGGAGATCTTGTCCGCTGGCGCACCCTGGCGGATGCCGTGGAGCACGCGGATGTCGTCCCAGAAGGAAGGCCAGCGGCCCTTCGGGAGAGTCCTCTCGTCGTACCCCTGCGGGCTGCGGAACGGCTTCAGGCCCGGGTAGGCCTTGGCGTTGGCTTCCCGCTGCCAGTAGCGGTCGGGCTCGGTGGAGACGGCGTCGAGGTTGTCGTCGCCGAATGCCTCCCCCTGCATGGTCGTGACGGGCGCGGTGGTGTTGTCGGTCCTCCCTCCAAACAACTCCGCAGACCGGTCGACACCGGCCACCTCACCATCGGTGCCAGCCAAGGCCCACTGCCAGAGTCCCAGGCCCAGGCTGCCAAGGGCCAGGACACCGACAAGGACGAGCAGCAAGGGGCGGCGACCTTGGGGGCGGTTCATGGACAAGCAAGTTAGCAGGTTCGCCTGTGGCCGTAACCGCCGGGGTCTGGTAATCCCTGACCACCGATCGATGCAGACCCGCCCTCACAAGCTGCGCCGCCAGGTTCCGCTGACCGGAGGGTGCATGGTGTTGGAGGTGGAGGGGCCGATCCCGCCGACGCTACCGGGCCAGTTCTACATGCTGCGCACCAAGCTGCGCTGGCCCGTCCTGTTGCCGAGGCCGTTCTCCCTCTACGACCGGCGCGACGACGGTGAGACCGGCTGGTTCCTGCTGAAGGCGATAGGGCCGGGTACTCGCGCCCTGGCTGCCCTTGCGCCGGGGGCGGAGCTCTGGCTCAGCGGTCCTCTGGGCCGTCCCTTCCCCGA
>QJVU01000488.1 GCA_003235605.1 Planctomycetota bacterium
TATAGCCCGGTTACCCTCCTGCTGGCGGGGGCGTGCGGCAACACCGGCGCCTTCGGCCTCAAGGTGCAGATCCCCAACAACCAGAGCCTCCTCTGCCAGCGGGCCTACGCGCAGTACTTCCCCTTCGACCAGAAGGCCAACCCGCTGGGTCTGACCGCCACGAACTACGGCAGGATCCTGGTGGGGAACTAGCAGGCCAGGCACGTCGATGATCGGAGAGGGCCCGGCCTGGCCGGGCCCTCTTTCGTCAGGCTGACCGGCTGGGGGCTCCCAAACCGCCGCGGCAACTTGCCGGCGGCACCGGCAGCCCCTAGCATCCGCCTCTCGGCCAGCGCTGAGGCTCGCCCAGCGCCCCTGCAGCGCCCCTGCAGAGAACCGCGATTCCTGTCCCGAGATGGACCCCGATTTCCTCAAGATCCTGGTGTGCCCGAAGACCCGGAAGCCCCTGCGTGAGGCCACCGCCGACGAGATCTCGCGGGTCAACCGGGCCATTCAGGAAGGGCAGGCCAAGAACGATGCCGGGGAGAGAGTGGAGCAGCCCCTCGAGTCCGGCCTGGTTCCCGAGGAGGGAAACGTCGTCTACCCCGTTCGGGACGGAATCCCGGTCCTCCTCACCACCGAGGCGATCCATGTGGAAGCCCCTCCGGATGCCTAGGTCGAGCCCGAGTCAAGAGACTACCAGCAAATGACCACGACCAAAGTCAGCAAACCCCAGGTAAAGGAGCCCTCGACCCCTTCCCCGTCGGAGGAGGCGACTGCGGCATTCGGCTTCTTCCGGCGGCACCAGAAGCTGATCATCTACACGGCCGGCCTGTTCACGCTGCTGACGTTCTCGATCACGGGTGCGGTCTACACTGTGTCGGAGCGTTTGAGCAGAGCCGAGGCGCTGCCCACGATGAACGTGCCCGGGGACACCGCCCAGCTGGAGGTCACCGAGGAGGACGATGCCGTCGGCCGCTCCATACGGACGCTGAAGAACTTCCAGGACCAGGGCTACGACCTGATGGCCGTGGTCCCGTTCATCACCACGGCGGAGAACGCGGATGATCCCACCCGCTTTGCGGCGATCCGGCGTCTGGCGATGGACACCGGCGTCGAGGTCTCCGAGGACGATGCCGAGCTGGCAATGCAGGGAGCTGTGCGGCGGAGCGGGTCCGAGAGCGTGGCCGACCTGGCCCGGCTACACGGCATCCAGGATCCGACCCGGTTTGCCGGGACCGTGCAGGAGGCGCTCCGGGTCACGACGTTCCTTCGACTCGAGGTTCTTGGGGCTGGCCGTGCCTATGGCGATACCGTGAAGTCGATCCTCAAGGACAACGACGAGATCGGTTTCATGGTTGCCGATCTGGACCTGGACGCCATCAAGAAGCGGCTGGAGAAGGAGGCCGTGACCGACAAGGCGCTGGAGGAGTTCCTGCACGGTCTCGAGGAGCAGGAACAGTCGAAGTACCGATACCCGACGAACAAGGCTGCCTTCGAGGTGGCCTTCCTGAGCACCGCGGACTTCGACCCAGCACCCTACAAGGACGAGTTGGAGGGCTACGAGCCGAGCGAGGCGGAGGTCCGCGCCTACTACGATCGCTACAGGGAGGAGTACTACCGGGTCGAGCCACCCAAGAAGGAGCGAAAGTCGGACGAGCCGAGGAAACCGGGCGAGCCGAAGCAGCCGGGCGAGCCGAAGCAGCCGGGCGAGCCGAAGCAGCCGGGCGAGCCGAAGAAGCCGGCCGAGCCGAAGAAGTCGGCCGAGCCGAAGCAGCCGGTCGAGCCGAAGCAGCCGGCCGAGCCGAAGCAGCCGGGCGAGCCGAAGCAGTCGGTTGAGCCCGCAAGCCAGCCATCGGCGACGGTGGTGAAGGCCGATCAGCAACCGGCTCAGGAGCCGCAGGCACAGTCGCGTCCGCAGGAACAGCAGCCGACCCACCGGCCTTTCGACGAGGTGAAGGGGGAGATCCTCAAGAAGCTCCAGCTGAAGCATGTGTTGCGGGCGTGGAGGAAACAGCTGGATGCCAAGGTCGCCGAGCACATGCAGCCCGTGTTCAACGCCCGCTACGAGGCCACCGACGCCCTGGCCAAGGCCGAAAAGGAGAGGGCGGAAGCCCAGAAGAAGGCCGACGAGAACAAGGACGACAAGGAGGCTGCGGCAGCCCTTGAGGCCGCAAAGAAGACGGTGGAGGCCAGGGAGAAGGCCGCGAAGGCCGCCGACGAAGCCGTGGAGAAACGCCTGGAGGCCTTCGACTTCAAGGCCGCGGTCGAGAGCCTGGCAAAGAGCGCGGTGGTGTTTGCCAGCGTCAAGGAGCCAAAGTTCGCGGAGGATCTGAAGGAGCTACCTGCCGGGCTCGGCACGTGGAACGGTTCCTTCGCGGCCACCAGCGTGGCCAAGTCGGGCGAGATCCATTCTTCCGTGCAGGATGTCGGGAAGGGCGCATTCCTGCTGCGAGTCACCGACCTGCTCGAGCGGCCGTTCAAGGACTTTGCAGAGATCAAGGACGACCTCCGGGTCCATTACTACACGCACAAGGCCGACAAGGAGGGCGAAGAGAAGAAGGAGAAGTTCGAGAAGTCCCTCGAACGGCTGTCCAAGGAGAAGGGCAAGGACGCGATCGCGGAGATCGAAAAAAAGCGTGCAGACCAGCTGAAGGAGAAGGTGGACAAATGGCGCGAGGACCTGCAAAAGCAGGTCGGCGACTGCGAAGCCAGGCTGGCGCAGTGCCAGGAGGGCGACTGGCGCTACAAGAAGCTGAAAGAGAAGCGTGACGCCTTGCTGAACAAGTTGAAAGGGGAGAAGGAGTATCGCGAGAACGCCGAGAAAGAGCTGGAGAAAGAGAGCAAGGACGAGATCAAGGACGTCGAGAAGAAGCACTACCGGGATGTCCTGGCCGCCGCCGCCCAGGAGGCGGGCTTCGACCTCGTCGAGGTCGGCCCCTACACCAAGAAGCTCGAGGAGGCTCCGCGCTTCGAGAACAGCCACAGCAAGCTGGTACGGTTCCTGTTCAGCAATTCCGAGCTGATGGAGATGGAGGAGGGAGAGGCCTCCGACGTCCTCGAGGACAAGACCGAGCGGCGCATCTGCCTGGCCGTGTGCACGAAGACGCGGAAGGCTGAGTCCACCGACATAACCCGGCGGCAATGGCAAGAGAAACAGGACGGCACGACCATCTTCGCGATGCGACAGCGGATCATCGACAACCCGCAGCTCATGTGGCCGCTGCTGCGGGCGTTTCAGCAGGATCCGCGCCTACAGCCGCTGCAGCAGCTGTTCTACGAGGTGATCGGCGGCAAGAGCAAGGAGAAGACGCGGGAGCTCGTGCATCACCCGCAGTTCCTGCCGGTGCTCCAGCAGATGGTCGAGGGCAGTGCCCCCTTTGCAGGTAGCCAGAAACAAGTGGCCGCCAACCAGTCTTTCACCATGGAAGCGCTGAAGCAGGGCTACGGCTGGCGCGACCCCTCCGCTGCCAAGCGGGAGGCGGCGAAACCGAAATAGCCTCCGACCTTGCCCCCGCCCTGGCTCCGCCTCCAGACTCGATCAGCGCGCCACGGCGAGGAGCGAATGGCCGAAGGGGAACTCCATGTGCCTGAGCAGATAGCGCTCGGCGCCCATGGTCCACGCGAACAGGCTGTTCACCGGCTCCCTGAAATCGTGGCTCAGGTTGGTCTGGTCCTCCGGCAGACCGAAGATCTTGTCCTTCAGCTTCAGCACCAAGACCGCTGGTAGGATCAGGGGAAACAGGAAGGTGTTGAAGTAGGTCAGCTTCCTGGGCTCGAGACCCGCGCTGGCCAGGGCCTCCGCAAGCTGGGCGGAGGTGTACCGACGCAAGTGGTGAGCGACACGATCGTTCTGTGACCACAGAAACTGGTAGGCGGGCACCGAGATGAACACCAGGCCGCTGTCTTTGAGCACCCGCTTCGTCTCGATCAGCACCCGGCGGTCGTCATGGATGTGCTCGATGACGTCGAACAGCGCCACGAGATCGAAGCTGCCGTCAGCGAAGGGCAGGTCGTAGCCGCTTCCGGTGACGACCCGTTCATGTCCACGGCTCCTGCAGTGTTGCATGCAGTCGTGAGCGATGTCCACGCCATACACGCGTCCGAAAAGGGAGAGCGGCGCCAGCATCCCTCCGGCACCGCAGCCCACTTCCAGGATCTGGAGGTTGCCGCGACCGTTGAGGTTGCGCTCGATCAGATCGAAGAAGATGGACCGCCGGCCCTTGAACCAGAAGTGGCCTTCTTCGAGGTGTGCAAACTGCTCGTAGACCTTCGCTTCCATCAGGCAGTCCCGTTGCTGCTGGAGACAGGTCTGGCCACGATGACCATCTCGTCCTTGAGGTTGAGGTAGAGGTTCAGGCTCTTGAACAGACGCAGCGGTTGGAACAGCATCCGTACCGGAGCCGGGAGCCGGTTGGCCCGCTCGGCAATGAACGGGAGCGAAACGTACTTGCCCCCATAGGCGGGGGTGTTGTGGATCACCACGAAACCCGCCTGGTCGAGGAGTTGGCGCACTGTCGTGGGGTTGAAGTGGTAGAGATGCTCCTCGTGCTTGTAGTGCTGCCACCGCCGGCCGAGCAGGCTCGCGAAGCGGCTATCGACATTCTGGGTTTCGATCACCGCCACGCCGGTGGGCTTGAGCATGCGGTGCACGCAACGCAGCAGGTCTTGGGGGTTGGGCACGTGTTCGACGACGTCCCAAAGGGTGACCAGGTCGAAGCTCTTGACCTCGAATCCAGGTTCGTCCGCCGCGAGATCTGCGATCTGGCCGACGTGGATGTTCTCCTTGCCCAGTTTTTCGATGGCGAGGTGGGCAATCTCCGGCGACAGCTCGACGCCGCGGACCTGGTGACCGTGCTCCTTCATCACCCGGAGGAAGAAGCCCGCCGCGCAGCCCACGTCCAGGACCCTCAGGGGACCCGGGGCCGTGTAGCGTTCGATGAGCCGCCGCCGCAACCGAAAGGTCTTCAGGTAGAGCTCTTCTTCTTCGCGGTAGCTGGCGTAGCCCCGGAGGCGGGGACTGTCACTTCGCCAATAGTCCTCGCCATAGATGTTCGGAAGGTGTTCATCCCTGTGGCGCGGTGTTACGTAGACCAGGCTGCAGTTGGGGCAACGCACCACGTCGTAGGGCGGTTCGCGGAACATCACCGCCTGCTCCTCGCTGCCGCACAGCTGACAAGTCGTGATCTCGATCATGACGCTCATGGGCGTCAGCCGAAGTACTCCTTGCCCGTGGCGATTGCCTCGTGGCCAGTGGCTTCGCCGCTGTGCAGCTCGCGCGCGACCTGGCGGCCCATCTCCACGGACTGGTCCATGTTGTTGTAGCGGAAGCGTCCCTGGCGGCCGGTGCTGAGGATGCCGCGTAGCTGGGCGACAAACTCCTGGATCGGAGCCAGGTGCCGCTTGTAGCTCAGATCATAGACCGGATAGGCGTAGGGGATGCGCCGGACGAAGTAGTCGAGAACTTCTCCCTCCTGGATCAGGCCGACGCTGAGCAGGTCGCGCTCAGCAATGTCGCGGAGCTTCTCGGGGTTGGCGCGCCAGATCTCGTCGCCCCGGCGGCAGGTGATCTCGGCGCACACCATGGTCTTGCCCGGCGGGGCGCACTCCGGGCTGAAGTTCCGGAACTCTGCAATCCGGTGGACCGTCAAGTGGTGTTCCGGCAGGTAGACCCAGGAGTCAGGGCTCACCGTCGGGCGGTTCAGCTTGAGATAGATGAACACGATGGACACGTAGTCCAGGGAGTTCACGTGGTGGAGAACTTCCGCCGGGGCCTTTGGAGACAGCGCCTTGCACATCGCCGTGACCGGGATCGTGCTCACATAGGTGTCGCCCTCGAGGATCTCGCGCCGGTGCTTGCCGTACTCGATACCCGTGACGCGCATGCCCTCGTGGTAGATCCTTATCGCCGGCGCGTTCACCAGCACCCTGCCTCCAAGCTCCTCGATCCTCCTGGCGTAGCCACGGGCCAGCTCGCCGATGCCGCCTCGTCTCGGATAGAGGAACTGCCGTACGTACGTGCGGGGGACTTTGCCCTTGGGGCCCTTTGGAAACAGCGTCTTCTTCACCGTGTCCCACAGGCTGAGCAGGCTGATCCGCTGGCTGGCCCAGTCTGCCGATATCGTGTTTGGCGGGATGCCCCATGCCTTCTCGGTGTAGAGACCGAAGAAGATCTCGTAGAGGGTCTTTCCAAACCGACGGGTGACCCAGCTCTCGAAGTTGTCGTCCTCGAACTTTCGCAGCCGCGAGAGGTCCAGGAACCGCACCCAGAAGTAGTCGAGGAACGCTTTCACCAGGAGACCGGGAGGCATGTTCCTGAGCACGTTCTTCGCGGATAGCGGGTAGTCAAAGAAACGGTTGAACAGGACGATCCGGGAGAGCCGCGTAGCCCAGACGATGTTGTCGCCCAGGACCTCCCTGACGTGTTCGATCAGGTTCTCGTCCTGGGTGTGAAAGCGGTGGGGTCCGAAGTCGTGGCACCAGTACTCACCGCCCTCGGCGCGGCCGTCCTCGACGAACGACGAGGCCATGCCGCCGACGTGGGGTTCGCGCTCCAGGATGGTCACCTGCTGCCCGTGCTTCTGCAGCTCGTAGCCGCAGGCGAGGCCGGCGAGGCCGCCGCCCAGGATCACGACGTGTTTGCTCATCGACTCCGGTGTCTTTCCAAAGGGGGGGGTGCTGCGGTCGCCGGCCGGGCGGAGAAGTCTAGCCTGCCGTGGCAAGCACCGAACCGCAGGCTGCCGGTTTTTCCCCATCCGAAGGGTTATCCTGCAGACATGGCCCCATTGCGTCGCTGGCTCGCCACCGCATTCCTCGGCGTTCTGCTGGCGCCGCTGCAGTCGGCGCAGGAGCCCCGAAACAACCAGGACAGCCGGAACGGCCGGCATCAGGCCGGGGCCGCGTCGCGGCCGACGGCGCCAGAGCCGCGGCCACCGATCCGGGTTGGGATCATTGGCGCCAGCGTCTCGGGCGGCTTCGTGGACGTCACAGACGTTGGCGCCAGTCCTCCCAACGCCTCGTTCCCCCTCAAGAAGGTGCTGCAGGCCGCTTGGCGGGACCGGGACATCCATATCCGGGACACCACGATGGGCCTCGGCACGCTCATGTTCCGACGGCCGGTCCGGTACGGCGAGCGCCAGATCGCGCTGCTGAAGCGCACGAAGCCGCAACTCGTGATCGGCGTGGACTTCATCTTCTGGTTCGGCTATGGCCCCCATGGCTTCGGCCAGACCGGCCAGCAACGGCGCTTGGACCTCCAGCAGAAGGGCCTCGCCCTCCTGGAGCAGCTCGACGCCAAGCTGCTCCTGGGAGACTACCCGGACATGACCGGAGCCGCTGTGCGGATGCTGCCACCGCATCTCGTGCCCCGGCCGGAAACCCAGAAGAAGCTGAACGAGCGCCTCTACGCCTGGGCGAAGAAGCGTAGGGGTGTCCTGGTGTTCCC
>QJVU01000001.1 GCA_003235605.1 Planctomycetota bacterium
CGCCATCCAGGACGGGGCTGCCAACCTCGCAGGCATCAGCGCGACCGAGGGAGTGGAGCTGGTCATCCGGTAACCTGAGGCAGGGCTGACCCGCCTACTCCTCCATTCCAACGAGCCGGCCCGCGGAAGTCCTGAGATTCCGGGGGCCGGCGGATGCACTTGGTGACGAACCACGCCACGGAGTGTTGGCAGCGCCGGCGAGAGGGCGGGAGGCGTGGTCTCCGACGGACCGGGCACCAGCGCAGCATCCTCGAAGGGCACCATCCCCAGGTGGCCACAGGCTGTTCGCGCTATTGCGGTCGGTCGGATCGCGCCAAAAACCCGGTCACGCAGGCGCAGTTCTTTCGGTTCTCCTGGGTGTAGCGTGTCGAGTCCGGGTGACCTCAGGAACGCAAAGGAAGGAGGCTCCGCCATGCCCGTGTTCTGTCCCGCCTGTGACGCCAGCAACCGGCGCGGCGCAGGCTCCTGCTCCTCGTGTGGACAGCCCCTCACGACCAGGGCCGCCACCTCGTCCGGACGGCAGCCGGTGACCACACCCACGGCCCCGCGTGGCTCTTTGTCCGCGACCCAGCGGCGGCGCCGCAGGCCGGAGCGTGGCCTCGGCCCGATCGTCTGGATCAGCATCGCCGTTCTGGTGCTGTGCGCGGGTCTCGGTATCTACTTCGCGACCGGTCTCTCGTCGTCGCAGAACAAGGGTGGCAAGAACGACACCGCGGTCGACCCGGTGGACTCGCTCAAGCCGCGGGTGGCAGCGTTCGAAGCTGCCTGGGCCCGCTCCGACAAACAAGCGATCGGCGCGTTCTATCCGCCGCGCTCTCCCAGGAAGCTGCGCCGCCTTCCGGCGCGGTTCGCCCGCCGCGGCTGGCGCGACCAGCTCCCCGAACTGGGCGAGGCAGAGTGGCAGGACGGCGGCGGCCCGCAGGTCGGCAAGGAGGTCGTCTTCCCAATCGAGTTCGGCGAGGTGCGGACGGTCTGGAAGCACGAGAATGGCCAGTGGTTCATGGTCCAGCTGATCCTGCCCAGCACCCTCGGACGATCCATGCGAGGGCGATTGCCGAGGTTACTGCGGCGCTCGTCGCAGTGGTCGGCGCGCGAATCCACCGGCGAGCCCCAGACCGAGCCGGACGCGCCCGATGAGTCCGGCGCCGCACCGGCGACAGCAAGCGTGGCTTGCGAACTCCGGCCCATACTGCGCCTGCGGATCGAGAGCGAGCAGTCGGTCATGGACATCCCGGCGATGCAGGTCACCGGTCGCGTGTTGCGTGACCACATGGGCAAACTGGGCGGTGACAAGTTGCTCGACCACTTTGACGGTCTTTGGTCGAGCATCCGATGGCCCGTGGAGGTCGACTGCGCAATCCCTGATCCGCAGCGCATGGTCATCGTGGTGCGAATCTCGTCGCGGGAGCGCGTGGTCATCCCGTGGATGGAAACCAACGCGGGCGCAAAGCAACCCGTGCGCACCGTTGGTGGCGTTCGCTACTCCTACCTGCCCTTCTTTTTCGGAGGCACGCGCGTCTACGAGGGGGTCGTGGACGGCGTGGACCACGTTGTCTTCCTCAAGGGGCCGGAGCGCGACGACAATGCGTGGCTGCGCACGATCGCCAAGGGCACGGTTGCCATGGATCCAAAGGCGAAGCGGCTGTGGGCCCGGACATCGGCCGGCAACATCCGGATGCTCTTCAGCCTCGACGCGGTGGTCCACTCCTCCCGCACGCCGGAAAGCGCCAAGGCGCGGGCCATGCTACGAACGTTTGTCGGCTCGATGTCCAGCGTGACCGTTCACGGTGGCAGGCAGCAGGATCGCTACATCATCGACATGTTCACCGACCTGTGCGCCGGGAGCGGGCTGATCGGAGGCCTGTTCAAGGCCGAGAAACAGCCGTCGCGGTTGACGGGTTGGGTGCCGGAGAGCGCGCCCGAGTTTGCCACTCTCTCCTTCGACGTCGACGCCGTCGAGAAGCTACTGCTGGGGCCCACCGGTGCCGCGATGAGCCAGACCCTGGAGGCACTCGAGATTCCGGCAACGCCACGGGAGGCCGCCAGTTTCGTGGCCGAGCACCTGGACGGTGAGCTGGCGTACTTCGGCCCACCGTCTACAGCCGAGACCGCACTGGATCCGGACGCCGAGGAGCCGGCCGTGTTCTTGTTGCGGGTCGTGGACAGCGCTGCGCTACTCGCGAAGATCCGCGGCTGGGCGGGTGGCGGCGAAGACGCTCTGCCGCGCGCACCGGATGTCGGTACCGACGTCTACACGCTCATGGGCAAGGACGGCCAACCGCTCTTCTACTTCGCCTCGCGCCCACAGGTGCTGATCATTGGCTTCGGGGACAAGGAGAGCCGCGGGCTGCTGCGTGCGTCCCTGACCACCCGCGGCAAGAGCCGCCTGCCCGCGGCCTTCCGCAAGCGTGTCGGCCCGACTCCACCCGCCGCCGACATGCTGTTCCTGAGCTCACGAATCAGCGACTACGCCGGACGGGTCGCCATGAAGGACCTGGCCGGCAGGGGTCCGACGCCATCCCAGAGGCACATGGGGGGTGAAGTCCTGCGCAGGCTCCAGACGGTCGCAAACCCGAAGTTCGCCGGGTGGCTCACCGTGGGCCGCGACGGAACACGGATGCGCTCGATCTACTAGCTACGAGTCCCATGCCAAAGAGGCGCATCGAGGAGCGCGACACCCAGAATCTGACCACGGTGACGCAAAGCTGGAGCGTGAGCGGCGTGGCCTGCCTGGCGTTCCGGTAGGGCGGCTAGCGCTTGTCGGGCTTTCTGCCCTTGTCCTTGGGCGCACTGGCAGGCAGTGGCGTCACCCGCAGGGCTTTGCGTTGGTCGTTCGAGAGCAGGGCCACCTGGCCCGGGTCCAGCCACAGCTTGAGCGTCTTTCTGCCGCCCATGGGAGGATCCACGAACAGCCGGACCGTCAGCTCGTCGACGTCATCGTTCTTCTTGGCGTACATGTCCACCCGGTACGGCCTGCCGGCCATCAGCCAGGCTTCGCCCCGGCGCGGCCTGCCCTTTGGCTCGTCGCCAAGCCAGGCTCCGTTGAGGAGGACGGGCCCCCACTTCCGGTCGGGCCTCTTGAACAGACCGTGCCAGCGGAACACGTGCTTGCCGGAATCCGACGGCAGGAACCACCCGCTGATCCGGCACACCAGGTGTTTGTTGCGGGCCTGACGCTCGGTGTCGGCCGTGGTCAGCCGGACGTCTACGCTGCCATCGTCGACGCGACGTGCGTCATAGAAGATGTTGGCGTCCCTCCCCAACTTGTCGCGAAGATCCTCCCAGTACCCTGTCTTGCCGCCTTTCATGCTGAGAAGGACGTACTGGTGCTGCCACGACAGGGCAGCGGGCCTCTTGCCGTGCGGGGCAGCGATCCCTTCCTTGGACAGCTCAGTCCACAGGTCATGGACAGAGGCCAGGAGAACATCCCGACAGGCCTTGTTCTTTCCTGCCAACTTGCGGGCCTGCTCCAGGGAGTACTCCGCGTCGGATCTTCGTCCGGCCCTGGCCGCTGCCCGCGACCGCAGCATGTGGAACTCGTACTTCGCAAGTTTCGGTACCTCGAAGTCCTTCACGTCCTTGGCAGCCGCGGGGACTTTCCAGCCCGACTTCACGTGCCTCAAGGTCCACGCCTCCTCGAGCATGCTCCAGCGATCTTCTGCCCTCTTCACCCCGAGGTCCTCCAGTTCGGCATCGATCACCGCGACCTGATGGACGACGCCGTCCTGCATGGCTTTCTCGGCTGCGACCGAGAAGCACGAATAGCTGTCTGGTGAAGCCTTCTCGGCGATCTCCCGCGCCCGGGCGAGGAGCGCTCCGGGCTGTCTTTGGCGCACGTCATTGAACGGATCGATTTGGTCCCGGAGTTTCCGTGCCAGCTCCCGACGCTGTTTGTGGAACACCTTCCAGACGATGCCGCTCTCGCCGGGCGGCACCTTCTCCTGGGGCTTGCAGCGATGGACCCCGACGAGGTCCTGGACCGTCTGCGCGTCAACCGGGCCCAGCAACAAGACGAGCGGCAGCGCCGCAGAGAGCGCACGCGGTAGTCGGGCCATTTCGTCCCTCGTGTGTGACTCCAGGGAACAGGCGAGTCCCGGAGGATAGCACGCGCGGACCGGTCTGTCCGGCGTTTCGCAGAGCAACGGCCGCAGCACGGCCAGCCCGAGAGATGCGAGCCTCGGTCCTCGGGCCCGGCTCCACCTGTATCACTGCCTGTCTCCCTGTCGCCCCAGGATCCTGTAGATCCGCGCGCGGTTGTACCTCTGTAGCAGGAAGCAGTGGAAGTTCGCCGCAACCAGGACAAGTCCGGCGACGAGCAGCCCGCCCCAGATGGCCGTGAGGGTGAAAAAGACCGTGGCCAACACCAGGCCCAGCAGGTGGACCACTTCGTTCCGCCTCGCCAGCCGTTCGTGCTTGCGGACCTCGTCGAGGCTGAAGCCACCGAGGGCGTACCCGTTGGTCCTACGCTGCCCGGGGGCCGGCCGCACCAGGGCCATCAGCATGCGCTTGAACAGCGTCACGCCCAGCCAGCGGTACAGCCGCCCGTCGATCTCGATCGCCTTGGGTCGGAAGTAGCGTTCCGCGAGGCTCGTTGCCTGCTCGGCGCCCATGTCTTCCTACTCGGGCAACGGGACGACGAACGCCATGGACCTCCTCAGCGGGGCGCGAGCCTGGGCGCTGAGCTTGACGTTGGCCAGGATTCTGCGCATCAGTGTGGTCTGTCGCTTCAGGGCAGCCCGAACACGGCTGCCGGACATCATGCCCTTCTTGTGCAGGTTGGGTAGACAGAATAGGCACTGTTCTGGGCGCGTCGTGGCAACGGGTGCCATGTGCCCTGGCGGACTTCGAGACGGCGGTCTCGTCGCGCTACGGCTGAGCGACGCTGAGCATCATACCCGCCGGGCTTCCGACCGGGCTAGAGGCCGATGACTGCGGTCCCGCCGTTGCTGGTGGCAATGCCCGCGGCGTTCGCAGCGCTGTCGAGGACCCAGACCTGGTTGTGGAAGGTGGAGCCTTTGAACGCGGTGTTGCGCGGCACTGGGGACAGCAACCGGAAGCGGCCGTTGCCCTGGTCTCCGATCGGCAGCGCCACGTCGAAGCTGACCAGCAGGCTGCAGCCCGGCATCCCCATGAAGGCGAGCGACAGCGGGAGTTGGTTGCCACCCCATATGGTCTTCGAGAAGCCGAACAGCAGCAGTCCCGTGGTGCGCGGCTTCAGGTTGGTCACGTCGAGCTGCCAGTTGCTGCCGAGGGCGGGGGCAGACGCGGTGAGCAGCGGCACGATCACCGAGCCGCCACTACCGCTGCCACAGCCGGTGCCGAACGCCTTGTAGCTGGCGAGGACGAGCTTGACCTTGCCCGACCAGACCTGGACGCGGCCGGCCTGGCTGCCGTTGGTGTCATTGCCCGGCGCCCCGGTCACGATGTCCGGTACGCCGTCACGGTTGAAGTCGCCGGCCGCTGCCAGCCCGGTGCCGAACAGGTCGTTGACGGGGCCGGTGGACAGCTCGTCGAGCAGCTGGCCGGTCTTGCCCGAGAACAGGCGCACGTATCCGAAGCCCGCGGCCGTATTGCCGGCGGCAGCGAGGTCGTCCACCTTGTCACCGTCCAGGTCCCCGAGTCGGGCGAGGCGTCGCCCGAACTGGGGGACACCGTACAGGTTGGGGTTTCCGCTGAAGGTATGGATCGTCGTGCCGTCCTTGCCCGAGTAGACCCGGGCATAGCCCTGCTTGGGACCGATCGGGCACAGGCGGCTGAGGCCGTGATCCTGCGGCGCGCCCGCGATGAAGTCGGGCACGTTGTCGTTGTTGACGTCGCCGCTGCCGGCGACGGCGATGCCCAGGAGGTCACCAGGACTGCCAACCACCTGGATGAGGATCGTGTTGTCCTTGCCTGACAGCACGACCACGCGGCCCAACGGGGCACAGCTTTGCCCTGTCCAGCTCTGGTCGCCCACCACGATGTCGGCATGACCGTCCCCGTTCACGTCGCCTGCGCCGTCGAACGCGTTCACGAGGATGGCTGGGCTCCCCGTGTTGCCGCCGATCGTGCGGATCACCTTGCCGCTGGCCCCGGAGTAGACCGTCACGTCCAGGGCCAGGCTGCGCGCGGCAAAGTCCGTCACGCCGTCCTTGTCGACGTCTCCCACGAACGCGACGTCGGCGCCGAGCTTGTGGCTGCTGTGGGCGCCGACGGCAGAGAACAGGAGCTTGCCGGTCTTGCCCGAGTAGAGCGCCAGGTAGCCCGCCTTCGTGGTGAGCGACTGGGGTGCGCCGACCAGCACATCCGCGTAGCCGTCGGCATCGATGTCGTGCACCGCGATGCCGTTGCCGAAGTGGTCGAAGCCGGCGCTGCCGGCGAAGGTGTGGAGCACCTTGTTGTCCTTGCCGGAGAACACGAGCACCTCGCCGATGCGGCCGTTGCGGAAGGGCGCCGAGGCGACGATGTCCGGATAGCCGTCCGCGTTCACGTCGCCGGCGGCGACCACCGAGCCGAACAGGTCCCCGCTGCTCTTCCCGAGATAGGTGGCCAGGGGCTGCTGGGCAGGGAGTTGGGGCGCCAGGGCGGCCGCGGCGGAAACGGCGAGCGCGGCGAGCGCAGTGAAGGGGAGGGGAACGGCGAATACGACGGAAAATGTCTTCATGAGGTTGGCACGTGCTTGCGCTAGCCCCTTGCACGCGGACCCCAGCGCGTTTCAGGATCCTCGACGATTTGCCCTCGTTTTTGAAGCCGCGGTCGGTGTCCTTCGGAGGTGACGGGATGTCGACGCTGCTCTCGGATCTCCGTCGCTCGAGCTCCTTCCTTGCTCTCGCGTGTCCCGAGGAACGGGTTCTGGAACGTGCGCGCTGCGAGCAATGTCTCCCCATGGAAGTCGGGCCGACCCTCGCTCGCCTGGCAAGACCTCGCCGTCGAGGAGGGAGCTGCTCCTCGGTACGGCGGGTCTGCTGGCTCTCCCATCCTGCCGGTTGATGGATGTCGGCCCGGCTCCGAACCTCGTGACGAAGAAAAGCATGATCGACATGGATGCCTTCGTGGCGGACTGCGTTGCCGCGAGCGGGGAAGCGAACCCGCAGGAAGCCGTGAGAGAGGTCCTCGCCCGTGGCGTGCGAGAGCCGCGGGCGATGCTGCGCGCGGTGGACGAGCCCGAGAAGGCCGGTCTCGAGGTGTTCCACCGGTCCAAGACGCGGGCTCTCCGAGCCGGGATCCTGGTCGAAGGTCAGGCCCACCAGACCGTCTAGTTCGGCGTACCTGGCGAGCATCCTGTTCCGCACCACTCACCGTCCTGGTGCACGAACAGGACTCGCAACCGCGCGGTCGGGACCCGCCCATGCCATGGACAAGGGGCCACAGGGCAAGGGCGTTCCGTCCCATGCCGTCCGTGCTTCCGTGGGACCGGCCATCCGGA